>NZ_LWBL02000049.1 GCF_001644195.2 Bacillus marinisedimentorum
GACCGCTTATCATGGATATCCAACCTTTTTTCACTGTGGGCCTCCTTGCTAATTTTTTAGCCTTTAGGATTTTTTACTAGCATACGCAAATTGAGAAGGTAAACCGTTCATAGGAAAATCCCTTTGTAGTAAAATCACTTACTTAATTACAATATCTTCGTTACTCAAGTTATGTATTCTTGCCTTTAAGATTTCTCCGTTTCTTATATCTACATATACTTCTGCATAAGAATTACTAGTTATATCAATGATGACAGCATACTGTTGGTCAAACATATTTTTCGGATTAACAAGTTCAACCTTAATTTGATCTTGATATAAGTGATTTTTTGTATAAGGGGCGACTGTTTTCTTGGCTTCAGCTATTGCTTCTTCTTGAGATACAAAAGGTATTGTTGTATGCTGATATCCCCCAAAAATAACAGATAAAGTAACGACAACATAGATTAACTTTTTGTTAAAGATTTGCTTTCTTAATATAAAAAGGAACAGTAAACCGATACTCATGAAAATAAAAAATAACACTAGTGGCACTTTTACACCTCATTTAGAGCAGTCTTCTTCAGGATGGATGGAAAATTATACAATTAAAGGATATCATATCTGTTAGACGATAAACATAATCAAAAAAACCTCCTCATATAAACGAGGGGGTAACCCCTTCATAAAAAGTTAAAATAAGATTCAATCCCTTGGCTTTTTAACCTTTATATTTGCTAATGAAGCACTTCTATGCCCTTTTATCAAAGTTATAAAAACATTATGGTAAAATATAGGTGAAAAAACCCCCATGATATATAGGAGGTGTATAAAACCCAATTTCATCTTTTACTAACAGAAAATAAAAAGGAAAGAAGGTAAAAAATGGACTTATTATTTGTGATTTTAATTTATGCTGGAATCTTTGCTGTCTATGACGCGTTAAGAAAGATTAACAATAACATCATGTATCAAACAGAAGAAATTACAAAGTTGCGTGAAAAACTGACTGAAAATAATAAAAAGTAGTTTTACTTCACAAACAGAAGTTTTAGATAAGTGCAGGTGTAGATAAAATGAGATTAAAAAAGTTCATCACCATGAATGGAAAGCCTTTGATTATCCATATACTGTTGGCGGTTTTTGGGACAGGTATTGTTGGGTTCAGTTGGAACAGTTCTGTTTTAAATGAGATGGTTGCTGCAGTTTTTATATTAACTATACTGCTCCATTATTTTGCCGGTGTTTTACTAATTAACTATGGTTCTCCACTCAAAAACTTATCAGCAGTATCTCTGGTATTTCTATTTGATTTCATGATTTTTTTATTGAGATTTGTAAGTGTTGATCACGATTCACTCATGAATTCAATTTCATTTGTTTTTAGCTTTCCATTCTTATATTTACTAGGGTGGAAGGGTGTTGATTATTCCCTGCTCACTGTTTTGATTCCATCGTTTCTCTTTTGGGCTGGATTGGAAAGTAAGGTAGCGATAGCCAGGTTAAGTGGGGGAAATTAAACATAGAACATTCCTTTGCAAGTATATAAGAGTGAAATCAGCTCAATTTCCATTGGAGAGTAATGGGGTATCTAAGTTGCTTGTATAACTAAGAAGATTAGCAGAATACGTCAAAAAAATTCAGCTTATAAGGAGAACAAAGGATGGTTAAAAATTTGCCTTTATTAATATCAATGCTGATAATTGGCAGCGGTACGATAACAATCACTTTGAATTCATCGTTGCCTCAGTTTCTGGAAATATCACTTTTACTGGCGGGAACAGTTTTGAATGTCTGGAGTATGGTCGCTTTGATTTTACATATAGGAATTGCAAATCGAAGTTAATTTTATCGGAAAAAATAATGAAGAAACAGAGGGAGAAAAATGGATACCCAAATTACTGGTGATGTCACTCTTGATTTTTATAAAAATGAATATAATCACAAGTTGAGCAACTATCAATTATCTGAAGACCAGCTCAAGTATGCTTCGTTACCATTGAAAGCGGTTAAATTGTGTGAAGAAGATGATACAAGATATCCTGTTGTCATTTTGTATCGGGGTGAACCGGCTGGCTTTTTTGTCCTTCAGGGCTGGGAAGGTGTCAAGGCATATAGTGACAACAAAGCTGCCATCCTAATCAGAGGCTACTCCGTTAACAATGCATTTCAAGGAAAGGGAATTGCGAAGGAATCGTTACTTATATTGGACTCATTTGTGAGGAATCATTTTCCGGATAAAAACGAAGTGATCCTGGCAGTTAACTATAGGAATACCATCGCCCAGCATGTGTATAAAAAAGGTGGATTTAGAGATAAAGGGATTCGAATAATGGGAAGAAAAGGGGAACTGTTAATTTTTCATAAAGACCTTGGATAAACCGATATCAAGTGAAAAGCGAAGGGGCGGCTTTAAAGTGAAACATTCCTCTCAACTCAATCGTAAACTACTTAAGGAGGCATGTTCATGAAAAAGGTTGTATTCTTTTTAATCAGTTTTATTATTCTGTTTGTGGCCTTGCAACTGGTGTCAGGGTTAATCCTTACAGCAATATACATTCCTGATATGGAAAACGTTTGGGTAATTAATACCGGCCTGGCAAATGAAGTCGTGATTGTTAAAGGTTCTATTCTCCCTACGTTACTAGTTGCTATATTAGCAGCTGCTATTGCATATTTTGTACCGAAGGCGTTTAAGAAGTCAGCATAGATTATTAAGAAATACTGATAAACAAGAGACAGAAACAGGTCTCTTGTTTTTTAAAATCCACCTTTTAAAAAGAGTTTATGGAATTATATGTTAAAATATAAAATAGGATGAAGGTATGGTTGTTACTTTATATGTCTTAGGTAAAAAGAGGTGTTGTGAGTGAAAAAGCACCTAATTGGTTTCTTAATTATCACACTGGGTTTTCTTTTAATCGGCTGCACTAACACACCACAATCACAAGAGGAAAAACAAACTCAAAGCAGCACAGAAATAGGAAAAAGACAATTCGGACAGAAAGTCATTATTATGGATTCTGTTAATGACCCATTACCGCCTGAAGCTGAAAACATTTATACGATGCCTGGAAAAAATGACCCGCAACAGCTTCCGAATGTGGATCTAAGTGACCCCATTGTCATCA
The DNA here is from genome assembly GCF_001644195.2 of Bacillus marinisedimentorum. Taxonomy (NCBI): domain Bacteria; kingdom Bacillati; phylum Bacillota; class Bacilli; order Caryophanales; family Bacillaceae; genus Bacillus; species Bacillus marinisedimentorum. The sequence goes on from NZ_LWBL02000049.1 coordinate 3,111, forward strand.
CAAAGATGCCTTATTCTGAAAAAAACGCACCGCCAATGAGGTGATAGGGTGTCGAATACTAAATAAATACTGGATCCAAAGAGGTCTATGACTTTAATGCGGAGATACCCTTATTGGAAAAAAGGGACGCACAGAAAGCAAGTTGACCTTTCCGGCAAAGTCAACTTGACGGAAGATGGAAAGATTAAGAGAATGATATATTACAATGCCAATGAGCTGCTCAGGGAAATGCAAACAAGTGATTAAGCTGACGTGTGAAAGGTGCGCCAATATGATCATTAAAGTGTTTTTAGTCATCCTTTTTATCATCCAATTTATTTTCCTGTTCGTTAAAGTTAAAGCGGTTTCACAAAAGAAATATTTCATCCCCGCTTTCCTGGTTAGTGCCATAACTGCCTGGTTCATCTATCAGAGTGTTTTTGCTGCTGGTTTTGCAGCCGTTAACCTGGCGATCCTTTCTTTTATTGGAATGTTTGCTTTGTTTGTCTTCACAAAACATCCGCCGTTTTTAAGAGAAGAGGGGGAACAGTGACTAATTCCGGACCAAAACAAATTAAAAAACAAAAACAGTAAACGTAGATGGGTGTATGATACATGGGGATTCCCCATTGCTGTACTGGTGTTGATTATATATGCTCTTTATCATTGGGTATTCAGCTAAATACATGTGAGGTGAAGAATCATGGGTGTTTCTTTAAATAGAGTAGAGAACCGTTGTTCACCTGCAACCCTATGTATGGAACTAGTAAATAGGAGTTTTCGTAGAAAGGGGTGCTTAGAATGGGATGGGTAATTATTATTGTAGCTGCATATGTTCCGATTTTTTACAGAATACATAAGCGTTTGGATTATCTGGAAAACGAAGTGAAAAGATTAAAGGGGGAACATGATCGGATTTAATCCTTTTTCCATCGTTACTTTTTTAAGTGATATTCTGTCAGTACCGATACAACTGGAGTCATTGAAACGGAGGATGATTCAATTTGTCGAGGGGAAGAAAATCCACTTTAATCCTGGTGGCACTAATCATATCGGGATACGCTGCAATGGCAGTCATTGAAACAATCACTTTGAGTTTTGATACTGTTGATGAAGCCTTTAGTGATTTCCTGGGTAAGGAGCACGGGGTTGACGAGAAAAGGATTGAAGGGAAAGCCTACTACCAGGTTGATAATCAAATCTATATACCTTATATGGTTAATAGCAATACTTCAATGGCACGTTTTAACAGAAAAAGGTTTGGGTGGCAATACAAGGGCGTTTCTCACTACACGAATGAAGCTGGACAGTCTTTTAGTTCAAGCAGGAATGAGTTGAATGGAGAAATTGTTGTCCATGGGCTTATTCCAAAAAAGATGATAGATGATATTGAAACGGTGAAGGTCGGCAATTTAGAAGCAGAGGTTATTCAAATTAGCGAAAAAACAGCGGTATGGCTGCTGATTACAGATAGCCGTCTACTGGATTCCATCGAAGAGATAACAGTGAGTTTTTTGGATATAAAAGGAGACGTACTTGGATCAATAAAATGATGGGAGAGCTGAAGTTTTTCGGTTCTCCGTCTTTTATTGGAAAATGAAGTTATTGATTCAGCCTATAATTTAGGGTGGTGGTTGACATGAACACACTTGATATCAACATTCATAAACTGATGGAAGCTTATAATGTTCCAGGACTAAGTATGGCGGCGATACATAATGGAACGATCACAAGTAAAGAAAGCGTTGGTTTACTAGAGGCAGAAACAGCTAAAAGCGTGGAACGTTGTTCTATCTTCAGCGCTTGCTCAATCAGTAAATTCCTGACCTCGATTTTAGTGCTGAAAATGACGGAGCAAGGCGTTTTAGATCTAGATGAAGATGTCAATGAGAAACTCACTTCATGGAAGGTTCCTCATAATGAATTTAATAAAAAAGTGACGTTGAGAAATTTACTTAGCCACCAATCCGGCCTTGTTGACCCGGAAGGAAGTTTCTCTGAGTTCAAGGCCACTTCAGGCATCCCAGCAATGGCAGAGCTATTGGAAGGAAGAACACCCTATTGTGACGCTCCTCTTGAAGTGAACTATGAGCCCGGGAGTGACTTTCACTATTCAGATGCAGGCTTTTCCGTTATACAGCTTATGATCGAAGATGTTACAGGAAAACCTTTTCAGGATGTGGTGCATGAACAAATTTTTCAGCCGTTAGGTATGAAAAACAGCACATATAATCTCCCTGTCACAGAAGAAACTTTGAAAAGTTTTTCCTGCGGCCATGACAAATTCGGAGAAGTGCTAACTGACAAACATCCCGTTTACCCATATCCAGCTGCTGCCGGCCTATGGACAACTCCTTCAGATTTGGCCCTTTTAGTCATTGAATTAATGAATAGCTTAAAAGGTGAAAGCAAACTTAAGATATCCAAAGCGAAAGCAGCTGAAATGATAACCCAACAGGGCTGCAGGGCGTGGACGGGACTGGGGGTTTTTCTCGAAGACAACGAAAAGGGTCTTGAAATGTCATCACTTGGCTGGGGTGTCGGTTTTCAATGCATGATGGCCGCATATCCTTATTTAGGGACGGGGTTAATCATAATGACAAATACAGACCCGGGTGTCCATCAATTAAAAGGAATGATCGGCGAGATTTATAATGTTTATCCTTTTTAAAATCAACGACCAATTGATCAAATATGATAATAGGGGGGGAAGAAATGGTTTATTTTCTAATTTATTATTTTCCAGTAATTCTCCTTGTCGTATCGGTAATTGGATTACTATGGGCTGTCTTAAATAAAAGATGGAAATATATCATTCCTTTTTTAATGTGCCTGGGTGGTCTCTGGGTCCATTATTATGGTTTAAAGATTGTTGGGAGATGGGAAGGCATGTCCATTTCAATATTTGGCGGCGGCGGACTTGTTGTATTGGGAATCGGAGCTTTGATAACTGTGTACGGATTAGAGGTAGCTGAAAGGAAAAGAAAGTGAAAGAAACCGCGTACGTCAGGAAAGAAAATGTTTAATCAGAGCAGATTTTTCAGTGGGCTTCCCTTTGTCAGAAAACAAAAAGGGGTGAAGGCTTGAACAAATATTTAAAGATCATCTTTAGCGTGTTAGGCGTTGTGCTAGCTGGAATTGCCGTTCTTGTCATTTTGTTTTCGATAGAAATGACTCCTGATGAGGATGAAGAAGAAAAAGTCATTGCCCGGGCGGAAGAATACTTGGAAACCAATGATGAGCATGCAAATTACGAAATTTACGATGTTCTATATGATAATATGGGGAACTATGGGAAGTTTGAGTACGCTGCAAAAGTCCGTGATGTAAACAGTGGGGTAGAATTCTTAGTGTTCTATAATGACGACACTGGAAAAATGGAGGATTCACTTACGTCAGAGTTATACTAAAAGTGATAAAAGTACGCCTGGACAGTTACGCAGAGCTCTTTGAAAAGAGCTCTGCGTTTTTTTATGTTGAAATGGATTGGAAAGTAAAATCAATTCTTCGGGATACATTCATTGGAGAGACATAAGCATAACGATAATTCCATATTATAAATAGATAAATATTTATTGATATTCAATAAATATAGTTCTATAATTATAAATACAAAAGTTAAGCGGGGTGTTTTTATGAATCTAAGTTCCACAAACTTTTTAAGGGCAGCTGTTTTTGTTATTGGAGTTACGGTCCTTTTGTTGTGTATCTTTTTGCTGCCATTCATAGCTAAGGATGCATCTGACTCAGAGTATGCGCCTTTGCTGTATCCTGTCTTAATAGGCATGTATGCGGCAGCACTCCCTTTTTTTGTTGCTCTGTATCAGGCTTTAAAGCTTTTAAGCCTTATTGACAGGAACGACGCTTTCTCGGAATCATCTGTAGGAGCTTTAAGGGTTATAAAGTTCTGTGCAGTCACGATAAGTGCTATCTATATGGGAATGATGCCGTTCTTCTATTTCATAGGAGAGAAAGACGATGCACCAGGTGTCATCGTGATCGGACTGGTCATTATATTCGCTTCCCTTGTGATTGCCGTTTTTACCGCAGTTCTTCAAAAGCTGCTGAAAAATGCCATTGATATAAAGTCAGAAAATGAGTTAACGGTTTGAGGTGGACAACATGGCGATTATTATCAATATTGATGTGATGCTGGCTAAACGAAAAATGAGCGTGACGGAGCTTTCGGAGAAGGTCGGCATAACGATGGCCAATCTCTCCATTTTGAAAAACGGCAAGGCAAAAGCTGTTCGATTTTCAACCCTGGAGGCAATCTGCGAAGCATTGGAGTGCCAGCCTGGTGATATTTTAGAATATAAAAATGATAAAGAAAATCAAGTTTAATCGTGGTGAGGAAAAATGAGAGCGCTTAATCAACTGGTCCGTTTCGGCTGGGAGCAAGTTCTGTCCTGTTTGTTTCCTGTTGTCATTTTTGCGTCTCTTGCAATTACCAGGATCGTGCCCTTTCTCTTCTTGCCGCGGTATGATTGGCTGCTTATCATCTTTCTGCTGATGCAGTGGTGGATGGTGCGTTCCGGACTTGAAACGCGGGATGAATTAAAGGCTATCACCTTGTTTCATCTAATCGGGCTTGCGCTGGAACTTTTTAAGGTGCATATGGGTTCCTGGTCTTATCCCGAAGAAGGGTATACGAAATTTTTCGGGGTCCCTTTGTACAGCGGATTCATGTACGCAAGTGTAGCGAGTTATCTTATTCAGGCGTGGAGGAGGTTGAAGGTTCAATTAGTGAAGTGGCCGCCATTTTGGATTGTTGTATCCCTTGCAGCTGCGATTTATTTAAATTTCTTCACACACCATTATTGGATTGATGTCCGGTGGTGGTTATCCGGGCTTGTATTGGTCGTCTTTTGGCAATCATGGGTCACATATGAGGTTAACGGAAGCCGTTATCAAATGCCTCTCGGGCTTTCATTTGTGCTTATCGGATTTTTTATATGGGTGGCCGAAAATATCGCAACATTTTTTGGGGCCTGGGAATATCCGAATCAAACAGAGGCATGGAGACTCGTACACCTGGGGAAAGTAAGTTCATGGCTCTTACTGGTGATTGTCAGTTTTCTTTTAGTGGCGGCATTAAAGCAAGTCAAGGGCAGGGTGAGTACCGGTTCATTTTTCTAAGTAGTTCAGTTTTGAAGTAGAAAAGTTTAATTAGCAACTGAAATAATTATGCAATTTTATTATAAGTCGCATAAGAAACCGCAAGGGATCCCTTGCGGTTTTAGTTGTTTTTAAACATCTTTAATACTTGTAAAGATATTCTATAAACTCCCAAAAGTTATCGGTATTAAAAAATGGTGATTCTATATCCAATCCTATAAAGTCCACTTCGACTAACATAGGTTTTCCGTTTCTGAAATCAAAACCATATGCAGTTCCGCCACCGTTTGAACCAACAATTATCAAGCCAGGTGCGAATTCTTCTACAGAATAATCTTCGTTGCTTTCAATTAATTCTTCTATCTTCCATAACCTTAAATAACTATTTTCTCCGATACAGCCTTCTCCACCGTTTGTTTTTAACATAAAGTGAAAATAATCGTCTGGAAATTTAATCCCTAATCTTTCTTCAACTTTTTCTATATCATTCTTTTGAATAGGGGAGTTAAAATCAAATCCCTCAAACAAATAATCGTGCCTTTCAAACATTACTTCCCCTCCAAATTATTCTATTTTATTATGGAATCATTAACTATAAATCGTAATTTAGAAAAATCAAAAGTAAGTATTTTATATCTACATTACAAGAAATTCAGCAACTAAAATAGCATCGAATTTAGCATATGTTTTAACAACGTGACAACAACTATTGTCACGTTTCCAATTGTTATGTTAATTTCAATGCGAATTTGCTTACTGATTTGCCAAAAAGGTTGATATATAAAGGAAAATTAAAAGTCCAATTCTTATGTGGATTGGACTTTTAATTGTGGTGTTATTTTAATATTTCTGCCTTGAAACTGAACTGCTTATAATTTTTCAGATATGCTATATTTTTAGCCGGATATCTCCCTGACACTTTTTTTTGCCTAAATAAAAGAAACGGGGACAAAAGCATTTTAGTCAAAGTAAAATCCGAACTAATGCGAAATTCTAAATGGCATTAGTCAGGATTTTTTCAATTTATTTTTTTCTTAACATGAACTGAATTCACCTATTGAGTTGGGCAGTTTAAATATGTTCCAGCCTCTTGCGTAAACCTTTTGATCAGATTTAAATAACCATTTATGGTTTGGCTGAATTTAACAACGGCACTTCACGATGCCGGGTAGCCTGCTCATAGTCATAAGCCATTCCGAGCAATTCCGGTTCACTCCACATCTCCCCGAAGAATGCAAGGGAGAAGGGGGTCCCGCTTTGATAATAGCCCGCAGGAACAGTCACTAGCGGCATTCCGCTGATATTGACTTCCGGTGAAGCAGTCGGCTGGTGTATGCCTCCCTTCAGACGGGGGATTTCCGCTGCCATCTGCGGGTAAACGAAGGCATCCAGGTCGTGTTCTTCCATGACTTCATCGACGATTTCCTGGTATCTGAGCCGTGTATTGAAAAAGTAGTTTAAATCCGGAACCTTATAAGGGTCTTTTAAATCTTCTTCCAATCCCCTAAAGCGCTGAAGGGGTTCGCCCGCTGTCCACGGAACGGTTTCCGTTTGGTCGAATAGCTCGGGCAGAGAAGGGATGGTGCCTGCCGGGTCCATCCGGTCCAGATAGGATTGAATGTCGCTTATCAGCGCATCATAGCCCCGATTTCCGCTCGCTTTTACAAAATCAGCGAACCCTGTTCCGGCGAAAGGGTCCTGGACCACTTCCGCGCCCTGTTCCTGGAGCTCATTGACAGCACGGGCATACAATTCCTTTGTTTCTGCGGATAATGGTTCCGCTCCCCAGCCAGGACCATGCAGTCCGATCCGTTTTCCTTCCAGGGAGGTTTCGCTTAGCTGTTCTGTGTAGCCGTCTGCCGGCAAATGCTCTTCAGCTCTTTCTGTTTTCGGGTCTTCGGGGTCGTAGCCGGCAATGACATCCAGCATGATTGCGGCATCATGAACCGTCCGCGCAGTAGGTCCCAGCACATCCCGTGTACCGGCTGCAAAAGGGGCGGCTCCTGTATTCGCTACAAGCCCGAATGTCGGCTTTATCCCGACTAGTGCCTGGGCAGCGGCAGGATTTTGGATGGAACCGCCTGTTTCGGCGGCAATGCCTGCCACCGCCATATTACCGGAGACAGCGGTTGCTGTTCCGGAACTGCTTCCTCCGGGGGCAAAGGCAGGATTGACGGCGTTTAAGGTGTCGCCGGCCCAGCTGGTGTTTGCCCTGGTGGCGGATATGCTGAAGGCAGGCATGTTCGTTTTGCCGAGAATGATTGCGCCTTCTTCTTTCAGCCTTTTGACAATCGGCGCATCGACTTGCGGCATAATCTCCACTCCGCCTGTTTCCTTATGGAAACCTTCCCAGCCGAATGTGGAAGGGAAGCCGGTTACGTCTACCGTTTCCTTTATGACGATCGGAACACCGGCCAATTTTCCCGGAGATTCCTTCTTGTCAATCCGGTCCTGTATAGCACTTGCCTCTTGCAGCGCCTGTTTGTTGATGAATGTAAAAGCGTTGTAGGTATCCTCATATTGCTCGATTCGCTCAAGATGTGCTTCAACTGCCTCTGTCACGGTAAAAGATCCGTTTTTATAGCCTTCGACCAGTTCAGCTATGGTGAATTCCTGTCCGTTTTCAAGACGTTTTGCCAGGTTGATATCGATTTTGGGATGTTTTTTATATTGGACGCCATTTGTATGTGTGGATACATCTTTCGGAGGGACGAGTGATGGGTTGCCCTCAATCAGAACAGCCGCAAGGGCTAAAAAAAATATTATAATGAGAGCATGCATTTTTTTCATAGTCGTCTACCACTCCCTATCTAGTTACCAAACGTAGGATAACATAGATACGTATACTTATAAATAATCCTTTTGAACAGGGAGTGAAAGATTTTGAGATTTCACTTGTCGGTGGAGAATTTCGGAGATCGCGTTTACGAGAATTTTAATGAAAGACCGGATTTTTTTTCGAAATGATGAAGAAGCAGGATACATTAAATAATCTTTTAAAAGTAACACTCTGTTAAATGCGGCTGTTGATACCCGCTGAATCGTCCATGTAAATACAATCTGGCCTGATTAAAGGAGCGAAACCGAATACCTTGTCTTAAAAACACTGCGAAATGGGTAAAAATCAAAACGATTCTTCACCATAGCTAAAATGATACCATTTAAAGTGGATAATGCTGTTCCGAGTACAAAATATCAAACTATGCACGGATTAACAGTTTTCAAATAAATTTGACAACGGTATGGGTAGTGAGGAAGGCCCCTGCAATTCAGGCTGATCACCAAAAAAACGGCCAGAAGGCGGCCGCTTTCTTATGACTACTATGCGTTTATCATTCGTTTATGCCGTCAGAAATAAAAGAAGAGAAGTCCCGGTGTATATAATCAGGCCTTTCCTCCGGGACAAGGTGGCCGGTCTTATCGTAGCCGACCAGCTTCGCAGCCGGCAAATCTTCCGCAAGCCGCTTGCCGATCGAGTAGGGCATCACTTTGTCCTGCTTTCCCCAGAGAAGGAGGCTCGGGGCCTTCACCTGTCCTAATTCCTCTTTTGACAAATCTCCTTCCCGGTGGCGGATCATCCTTGTCAGCGCCCGGAAAATATCATGTTGTAAAAAAGGTTCCAGGTAACCGTCAATCATCTCCTGGTCAATCATAGCGCGGTCATGGATGACATTCAGCAAATTTTGTTCCACACCCCGTTTTTCGAACCACTTTTTCAGATAAAGGTGGAAAAACGGCAAGTAAGATGAATAGGCAATCAGCTTTTTCTCCGGAGCCAGGTACCCGGAACTTCCGAGCAGAACGGTTTTATCCACGGTTTCATGATCGAGGAGGCTTGCCCTGAGAGCGACCTGGCCGCCCATTGAATGCCCGATCAAAATGATTTTTTTTAATTGAAGGTAGTCCGCAAGATTAAGCACAACAGAAGCGAAATTCTGATAGGAATAGACGAAACGATTTGATTTTCCGCTCCTTCCGAACGGCGGCAGATCCAGTGCGACAACCGGGTATTCGGGTGCTAAAAACGGCACCAGCCGCCGGTAACTGAAAGTTGAAGACAGAAAGCCGTGTATTAAGAAAAGCGCGGGCTTTTCCGGGTATGCATCCATATTGTACAACTCATAATAGATGGGCACCCCCTGGATGGTTACGGTATTGGTTGTAAACTGATGCAAGCGGGTCATCCTGGGTCGACACCTCTTTTCAATTGATTCGTTTAGAATATGGCTTTCCTTATCTTGCCGCAAAAGTTAAGAAAAAGTGCCATTTAAGATTTAGAAATAAGAAGATTTTTTTATTCTTCAAAAACTTACGGGAAATAATACCCCGTAAACAAAATTATTGTAAAATTTAATTTTTTTCGGATGCTTTTTCATGTTCTCATCATTTTATACCCATTATACTTATGATAAAGCATGAAAGCGGAGGGGGGAAGAGATGACCGGCAAGAAGAGAATCAGAGATTACGGGATTGAAATCGGCACGCTTAAGCGGGGCAGCCTGAATTCGATAACGGATATCGAGGGAGTCACGGTTGGGCATGCGACCATCCATGACGGGGATATCCATACAGGCGTAACGGCAATCAAACCGCACGGCGGCAACACTTTCCGGGAAAAAGTGCCTGCGGCTGCAGTTGTGCTGAACGGTTTTGGAAAAACGATGGGAACCATTCAAATTGAAGAGCTTGGAACAATCGAGACGCCGATTTTGCTGACAAACACACTCAGTATCGGGTTGTGTGCAGATGCATTGATCGATTATATGCTCGAACAGACAGAAGAAATCGGCCGGACCGAGGACGGGCCCGCTGTTCGTGTCGGTACGGTGAATCCGGTTGTCGGTGAGTGCAACGACATGTTCCTGAACGATATCCGGGCAAAGGCTGTAACGAAAAAAGACGTGTTTTCAGCGCTTGGCAATACGGGTAAAAAACCCGAAGAGGGTGCAGTCGGTGCTGGCGCAGGAATGGCCTGTTTCGGCTTGAAGGGCGGTGTCGGCACCTCATCCAGGATTGCGGAAATCGGCGGATCAGCTTATACGGTCGGCATTCTCGTCGTTTCCAACTTCGGCCTTCCCCAGGATTTGCGGCTGAACGGAAAGGGTGTCGGAGACAAGCTTGTTCCGATGCTTGAAAAAGAATATGGAAACGGTGCAGCACCTGGAGCAGAAAAGGACGATGGCTCGATCATGATCATTATGGCGACAGACCTGCCGCTCTCTTCACGCCAGTTGAAACGGCTCGGCCGCAGGGCCGGTGTCGGGCTGAGCCGGATCGGTTCCTACATCGGGCACGGCAGCGGTGACATTGTCCTCGCTTTTTCAACTGCAAGGGATGTCCTGCACCAGCCTCAATCCGGCATAAATGATCAGGACCTTGATCCGGCATTCAGGGCGGCAGCGGAAGCGGTTGAGGAGGCGATCCTGAATAGCATGATAACTGCTGAGACGGTCACAGGCCGCAACGGGAACAAGCTGTACTCGCTCAATGAGTTCATACATAGGCTTTTATAAAAAGGGGGGATAACGGTGGAAATTGGTTTTTACAATGGTGAATTCATCCCGATCAACAAACGTGTAGTCCCGATTCAGGAGCGGGGGCATCAGTTTGGCGACGGCGTCTATGAAGTCATCCGGGTGTATAACGGTGTGCCGTTTTTGATGGAGGAACATCTTGACCGGCTGGAAAAAAGCGCTTCGGCAATTCAACTTGAACTTCCATACCGCCGCTCACGGATTGAAGACATCATCCTTGACGGCCTGAAAAAATCGCAGCTGAAGGAAGCGGAAATCTACTTGCAAATCACAAGGGGAATCGCACCGCGCAGCCATCCGTTCCCGGACGTAAAAGCGGTGATGGCGATGACCGTGCGCAAGGTGCGGACAATTGACCAGGAGCTATACAATAGTGGCGCGAGCGTTCTTCTCCATGAAGATGAAAGATGGAAAAACTGCTACATCAAATCGCTGAACCTGCTTCCGAATATCATGGCCAAACAGGCGGCAATGCGGGAAGGATACGATGAGGCGGTTTTCATCAAGGGCGGTTTTATAACCGAAGGGTCAAGCACAAATGTGTTCATCGTCTCCGGCGGAATGGTCTTGACCACGCCTGCAACCCATCGGATTTTACACGGCATTACCCGGGAGATGGTCCTTGATATTTGCCATGATCTTGATATCCCGGTTAAAGAGACAGATTTCACCCCGGAAGAGATGATGAATGCCGACGAAGTCTTCCTTACCAGCACCACACTTGAAGTGATGCCGGTAAGCAGAATCGGTGACCTGCCGCTTCAGCATCCGGAAGAGTATGGCATTACGCAGAAGATTCACAGAGCTTATAAAGATCTATATCAATCAGAATAACGACTAATGAGGCACCGGCTGTTGAGTCGGTGTTTTTTGTGGTTAAGGAAATTATAAAATGTTTGCGTTGTGGATAAAAAGCCAGAAGGGAATCATCCAGCTCCAGGCGCCAGCGGCTACCGTCATAAGCGGTGATCCCCTCTGGGAGGAAAGACCGTCTCCCTGCAGGTGTCCCCGCTTATGCGTACGCTGCTAAGCGGGCGCCTTACGCTTTTGTTCTGTGGCCTGGCCTTGAGGGCGTGGTATGAAGTGAAGTTGAAGAATTGGACAGTAAAATGCAGGAACTCGTCAGTCAAAAAATGGGACAGTAACATCCAACAGCTCACCGTGATCTAATCTTGAAGGATATCCGGCGGATCGGAATTCTTCGCGGGTATAATACTGAAATTGCCAGCAACTTCATCCATTTGGCGGAATGAAACCTTCTTAATGAATAAAACCGTACCCATCACTGCAAATTAAGGAAAGGTAAGCAAAAATTGGAGGGAAGCCCAATGATGGAGGAAACCCTCGTGGCTGCTGTGCGTGCCGCCATTACGTTTTTCACACTATTGATCTTCACAAGGATGCTCGGCAAACAGCAGGTCGGCAATCTATCTTTCTTTGATTACATAAATGGAATCACAATCGGGTCCATGGCTGCTTCGCTCGCTACTGACCTTGGCACAAGGGCATGGCTGCATTTTGTCGGGCTCAGCACATTTGTCTTCATCGCCTTTCTCATGCAAATCATTACCATTAAAAGCAGGAAGCTGTCCAAAATCATTGATTCGGAACCGACGATCGTCATCGAGAAAGGCAAAATATTAGAAGAGAATCTGGCAAAAATGCGGGTGAAAAAGGATGAGTTGATGGTTTTGCTCCGCCAGAAAGGCTTTTTTGATATTACCCATGCTGAGTATGCGTTACTTGAACCAAATGGGCATCTATCCGTCATGCCGCGGGAGGATTTCCGGCCCCTTACTCCGCGTGACTACCGTTTCTTCACGAGAAAAATGGAGCTTACGACAGAAGTGGTGTTTGATGGCCGGCTTCTTAAGGAGAACTTGAAGGAACGAAATAAGGATGAGCAATGGCTTAATGAGCAGCTTCACCAGCTCGGAGTCGATGATGTGAAAGAAGTATCCTATGCTGCCCTTTTGCCAGACGGCACACTGTATATTGACCGTTATGAGGATGAACTGGACGGGCAATCTGACTATGATGGACGGGAGTGAGCGGAGATGTACAAGGTGATACCGATCATCGTTCTGATTGGCAGCGCCCTGTTCCTAGCAAGCGGCGGCTGGCTGAAGGAACCATTCGGAGAACATGACCGGGTGGAAGAGGCGGTCCGGCAAACCGAACTGGCAATTGAAAAGAAGGACTGGGAAGAAGCGTCCAGGAATTTGAAGAAAGCTGAAAAAGCATGGGATAAGGTTGCAAACCGGGTTCAGTTCAGTGTGGAAAGGCAGTACATGTATGACATTGGGGTCACATTGGCGCGCCTGAAAGGTAATATTAAAGCGGAGGACCGGGCGGGAGCACTGGCTGAAACGGAAACATTTTATTTGTTGTGGGAAGAGCTTGGGAAATGAGATCAAAATCCGATCTAGGAAATCGCGACTTCAGGAGTTCTTATGTGTTGCCGAGCGCTTGAATAAAGCCACTAATTTTTAGGGTCGTGATAGCTGCTCATTGGTTGGCTGTACTTTGATTATTTCGTTGATAATAGGCACGCATCCCCGCTTCCCATGCCTATAAATGAGGGGTGGGCAACAATATAGGCACGCCCCCCACTTCCCGTGCTTATAAATGATGGAATCCACTGATTATAGGCACGAGAACGATTCACGCGTGCCTGTATTAAGTGAGTCTACTGATTATAGGCACGAGACCGAGTTTCGCGTGCCTGTATTTAAGTGAGTCTACTGATTATAGGCACGAGACCGAGTTTCGCGTGCCTGTATTTAAGTGAGTCCACTGATTATAGGCACGAGACCGAGTTTCGCGTGCCTGTATTTAAGTGAGTCCACTGATTATAGGCACGAGAACGATTCACGCGTGCCTGTATATAAGTTAATCTACTGATTATAGGCACGAGACCGAATCTCGCGTGCCTGCACTTAGTTAATCCGCTGATTATAGACGCGGCTTCCTGCCATATAATCCTGCCCCCATTGATTTTACCCAGTGCGAAACATCTTTCTCTACAGAGTGTTAAAAAAGCTTCCTTGAAATGCTGGGCCCAAGCCTGGCGGTTCCGCGATGTTGACCGTCTTCCAGTTTAAAAGCAAAGATATTCCCCTGCCACCTCTCTCACCCGCCTGAAAGATTTCCCATTTATTGATGCCGGAACAGTTTGCATAGATATAGAGAAGGGAAGGGATGATGGAGGCAAACTTCAAAAATCTATACTTTTTTACAGCCAACATGATTTTATTTTGTTATAATAATGGGAAAATTCACGAGACGGAGGGGCACCATGAACGAAAAAGAACTTGAAGTCCTGCGTTGTCTGGATGACGATGCACGGCTATCGACCGAGACCATCGCAAAAATGATCGGGATTTCGCAAGAAGAAACTGAAGAAATTATTCAAAAACTGGAAAATGACAACGTGATTGCAGGATACAATACGGTCATCAACTGGCGCAATACCGGAATCGAGGAAGGTGTTACCGCCATGATCGATGTCAAAGTGACCCCTAAGCGCGAAGTGGGATTTGATGATATCGCCAAGCGGATTTACCGGTATCCTGAAGTGCAGTCTGTGTATCTCATGTCGGGAGCTTACGATCTTTCTGTCGTCGTTGCAGGGAAGTCAGTTTCCGAAGTGGGGCTGTTCGTATCAGAGAAGCTTTCCACTCTTGATTCAGTTATCTCGACAACCACTCACTTCATTTTGAAAAAATATAAGCATGACGGCACCATTTTTGACAGCAACGACAAAGACAGACGAATTGTGGTGTCCCCATGACAGCAGAACGTTTTTTATCGGACTATGTCCAGCGGCTGAAGCCGTCTGGCATCAGGAAGTTTTTTGACCTTGCTGCCAATATGGATGATGTCATTTCCCTGGGTGTCGGGGAACCGGACTTTGTCACCTCATGGAATGTCCGGGAAGCGAGCATCCTATCGCTTGAAGAAGGCTACACATCTTATACATCCAATGCCGGGCTGATGGAGCTGCGTGAAGAAATTGCCTCATATATGATGGGCCGATTCGGTGTCGGCTATAAACCGGACAAAGAAATTCTCGTAACGGTAGGTGCAAGCCAGGCCATCGATCTTGCCATGCGCGCTGCCGTAAACCCTGGTGAAGAAGTGATTGTCGTCGAACCGAGCTTCGTTGCATACTCTCCGCTCGTCGAACTTACAGGCGGCAAAGCGGTGCCGATTGCCACGGCGGCGAAGGACGACTTTAAACTGCAGCCGGAGCAGATCGAAAAGGTCGTCACCCCCAATACGAAAGCACTGCTGCTCTGTTCACCGAACAATCCGACCGGATCTGTGCTGTCAGCTGAAGAATTGGAAGCCATCGCGAAAATTGTGAAAAAGCACGATTTGCTCGTCATTTCCGATGAAATTTATGCCGAGCTCAGCTATGACGAACCGTATACCAGCTTTGCGGCAATTGATGGAATGAGAGAGCGGACAATTGTGATCAACGGCTTTTCAAAAGGATTTGCCATGACCGGGTGGCGGCTCGGGTACGCGGCAGCTCCGGAGCCGATTCTCCAGCAGATGCTGAAAATCCATCAATATGCGATGATGTGTGCCCCGACAATGGCGCAATATGGTGCGCTCGAGGCGCTCAAGAATGGCATGAAGGACGTTGAAAAAATGCGCACAAGCTATCGAAGACGCCGAAATTACTTTGTCCAATCGCTCAATGAAATCGGCCTTTCCTGCCATCATCCCGGGGGAGCGTTTTACGCATTCCCGTCCGTCAAGGCAACCGGCCTCAGCTCAGAAGAATTTGCCGAGCGGCTCTTGATGGAGGAAAAGGTTGCTGTTGTTCCCGGCAGTGTATTCGGTGCCGGAGGAGAGGGGCATATCCGCTGCTCTTATGCTTCGTCCATGGAAAATCTGCAGGAAGCCGTCAGACGGATGGAGCGTTTCATTAAAGCGAACCGGTTGATTGTGCCGAAAGCTTCTAATGGTTAACAGAACGATAAAAAGCCAGCCTGTATAGGGCTGGTTCTTTTATTGGCAAAAAAATTATAAAACTTTCTTGTTATATAAAAAGCCAGAAAGGAGTTATTCAGTTCCAGGCGCCAATGGCTATCGTCATAACCATTAATCACCTCGGAAAGGAAAAATCACCTTCAAGCGGGCCCCGCACTTATTTGTTCGCCGCTAAGCAGTCGCCTTGCGCTTTGGTTCCGGTATATGAAACCATAGATTGTGAGCATGAATATTGATAAGGGCCACCTCGACTTTGTAACCGCCTGAAGGCTTGCCAGTCGGCAAGGGGACAAATTGTAAGGGGACAACTAATACACGGCAGGAAGATAACTTCCAATTATCGAAGAAGGTATGACAGCCGATATGCAGTTGGGAAAGGAGAAAAAACATGAGTTTATTCACAGAAGTTCATCAAATCAATATATGGGTGAAAGACATCAAACGCTCCAGCAAGTGGTATGAGGAAATATTAGGAGTGGAGACTTTAAGCGATTACGGAAGCACAGTCATGCTGAACTTTCCTTCATCCGAGTCCACTGTTATCTGTTTGATTGAAGTACCGGGAGATCACCGTTTGCCTTATCCGGATCATTCATCAATAGGAACTCATCCAGTTTTCGCGATCACACCTGAGTACGCTGAAACGTGCAAAGAAACACTTGAGGAAAAGGAAGTCGAAATCGTAAAAGGCGGCGGCAAAGCCCATTTTAAATTTAAAGACCTGGATGGAAATGTGCTTGAAGCATACCTTCCCGGCCTCTATGAAAAAGAGGAATATGAGCATTTGAGGTGAAGGGAAACGACTTCAGAATTTAAGATAAAGGCTGCGTTAAAGCTCAATGTATTTTTTTACACTAGTTGATTGGAGTGGAAGATGAGAGACTCTTCGAAAATAAAAACCAATTTTCTTGGTGCGGAGTCTTTTCAAAGAAGCTCATTCAACGTCCTGCGGGACTAGCGGGACAGGTGAGACCCCGCAAGAGCGATAGCGAGGCTCACCGCCCGCCTCGCAGAAAAGAAGACACTGTGAGTGCGACCGAAAAGGGAAGCAGGAACAGATGTCGCCCTTGTGCCCCTGGGTGAAAGCGGGTGCCTGCAACGGAAATCAACTAGTGTTTAACAGAGCCTTCAGGAAAAAAAACAGTGCTCTGATGGTGGAGAAGGAATGCATTTTAAATAGGCAGCAATACAGTAGAAGGAAGAGAGATGATGTAGCGCCGGCGCTAAATATAGTACTCTTGCTGTTATTATCATTTTTAGTATACAGAGGAGTACAAAACGGAAGTATGAAATTTACCGTTAAGAAACTTGTACTGGGTCTACTTTTGACTATCGTAGCCATTAACGTGATTATGATTTTTATCATATAAAATGCAATTTATATATTACGGAGCGGTCGAAAAAAGCACAAAAAAAAAGGCAAAACCATTTCCAGGCCTGCCAGCAAATATAAAAAAAGGGGGGGATAATAGAAAGCTTCATCATCAGTATTACCTGTTTGCCCTGTAAGTAAACATGGAAACTCACTTTTTTTTGATTGTGAATTGTTTGATTCGCTGATCCATCTGCTCTGTCAGACTTTGCAGATGGCTAAATGCATTGAAAATATTTTCAATCCTTGTGTACTGGCGCTCGGATAGAAAAGAGATTGTCGTTGTATCATCAGCTGACTCTGCCGCAAATTCTTTCATTTGCATTAAAGAGCCTGAAATCTCCTCGGAAGCTGCCGCCATTTCTTCGGTGATCGCGGAAATTTCCTGTGCTTCCGCTGCTACACGTTCTGACGAATGAAGGATCTCGGCTAATGACCTGCTTGTCTGTCTGACTTTTTCCATGCCGTCCTCAACTTGATGGTGGACTTCTTCCATTTTTGAAACAGCGCTTCCTGAGTCATCTTTGATCTGTCCGATTAGTTCGCTTATCTCCTCGGCAGCTTTACTGGATTGGTCGGCAAGTTTCCTCACTTCCTGGGCGACAACAGCGAAGCCTAATCCGGACTCACCGGCCCGTGCGGCCTCGATTTGGGCATTTAAAGCAAGCAAATTCGTTTGCGAAGCAATGTCAAAAATGGATTTGACCATTGTATCGATCTTAAGAGAGTGTTCAGCCAGCATCTTTAGGAGAGTGCGTGTTTCATCAGCAGACAGATGGATCTCGTTCATTTGAGATACTACCTGTTCCATGGAACTGCTGCCATCAAGGGCGATTCTGTTGCTGGTGATGGAATTCTCCGCCAGTGATCCGGCGCTGTCGGCCATCCTCTGGACGCCTGCGCTTAATTGCTGGATCGCTGCTGAGCTTTCGTTTGCCTGGACTTGCTGGAACTTGGCGCCTTCAGTAATCTGGTTAATGATTTCGTTGATTTGTCCAGTGAACGACTTTGCGTCGTCAACTTCTTTCAAAAAGGAATTGAATGAGGATGTCAGTTCCCAGGAAAGCTCCTGGTTTTTTGCAATCATGGAGCTGAATGAATCGGTCATTGAATTGAGCGAAATGGCGATTTGGCTGGTTTCATCCTTTGTGTGGACCGAGAACCCTTCTCTAAGATCTCCGGATGCCATTTTTTTCGTGCCTGTTTCAATTTTACCGACGGTCTCCAAAATGGAAAAATAGAAGCCGACCGCCGCATATGCAAGTATGACAACTAAAATAAGGGCGGTACCCCACAATAACGGATGGTTGAACCAAGCGGCCCCCGCCAAAATAGGCGATAAAAAGACGATTGCCATTCCTGCAATTTTTACTTTGAAGGAAAACTGATTCAAAATGTTAATGACAGGAGAGCAAAGTTTCTGCATCATTGACTCCAAGGCAGTTAACTCCTTTTAAGTGGAATGGTTGGCTGATCTCAGGAGTTGGACAAGTGCATTGCTGGTCTTCATGGTGGAGGCTTATCCTCATCTTAAAACAGGGCGGGGTATCCGCCTGCCCAAAAAAAAGCCTATAGAAAGGCGAAAGGCTATGCTTTATGATTCGTATATTTAATTTCATAAAGCATTTGCATAACATGCAGTAAATCTTCTTCTGAAAATTCGGTGGCCTTGCGCAGCAACAATTTTGCCCGTTTCGTGCCAAGGGATTTTACGAGTTGTACGATTTCCGGATCGATATCCGCATTTTCCTGAGGTTCTTCCTTTTCTAAAAGTTCGCTTGCCGGTACATCAAGCACAGTTGAGATTTTTAAAATCGTTTGAAGATCCGGGAGCTGTTCCCCGGATTCGTATTTTTCAATTGTTCTGCAGCCAAGGCGTGTTTTAAGCGCAAGCTCTTCGACCGACATCTTGCAGTTCTCGCGGTTCAGTCTGATGTTGGCACCTACACTCATGTGTGATCCTCCCTTTCATATGATTCAAAGCTGTCTACACTATTTACTATATCATGTTAAGTGCTTCACATGCTTATTCCTTTTTGAACAATTTTTGAGTATCGTTGTTCCAATAAAAGGGAAGATGCCACCCGCCCGGCGGCAAGGAAGCCACCGTGAATGCGACCGGAGGGGAGCAGGAACGGATTGCGACATTGTGCCCCTTGGTGAAAGCGAGTACCTGCAACGGAAATCAACACTAACGTTTAACAGAGCCATTCAATAAAAAAGAGCTTCCGTTATTTCCATAACCTTTCTCGTTCCCCTTTTATATCAATAAAAATAAGCAGCCCAATAGTATTGCGAATTGGACTGCTATTTGGTGTGCTGTTTATTATTTTGTACTCGAGAATCGAACCAGTTACATTTTTTCTTTATCTAAAATATCCGCTAAAAAACACCCAATACATTCAGGAAAATAAGAACGATGGCAGCCGGGACGACAAAACGGATGAGCATATACCAGACAGTGAATGTCCAGTCCATTGGCCTGGCGTTTCCGGCATGGAATTCCTGCTCCAACACAGGTTTTTTCATCTTAAATGCAATGAAAAGGGCAATAAGCAGTCCGCCGGTCGGGAGTAAGATATTGGAGGTAATATAATCAATCAGGTCAAAAACGGTTTTGCCGAAAATCATCACATCAGCAAGGACCCCGTTTGACAGATTGGAAGGAATGCCTGCAATGAAGACGATCAGGCCGCCAAGCCATGCCCACTTTTTCCGTTTTGCCCTGTCATTTTTTGCAACAGCCGATACGAGGATTTCCAGAATCGAAAATGCGGAAGTCAATGTCGCGAACAAAAGCAAAACGAGAAACAGCAGGAAAAAGATGTTTCCAAAAGCCAGTTCGTTGAAAACAGCCGGCAGAACGACAAATACGAGTCCCGGTCCTTCACCCGGTTCGAATCCGAATGTAAAAACAGCTGGGAAGATAACAAGACCCGCCAGCAGCGAAATTAAAATATTCATGCTGACAACCGAGGTAACTGACCGGGTCAGGGATTCGTTTTTGCCCAGATAAGAGCTGTACGTGACCATTACCGAAACGCCGACACTGAGGGCGAAAAATGCCTGCCCGAGCGCCATGATAGCCGTTTCGCCGCTGACGTCATTCCAGTCAGGCATAAGGAAAAAGTTCAATCCTTCGGCAGCACCGTCAAGTGTAAGGGAACGGACAGCGAGGATGATGAACAGGATGAAAAGGGACGGCATCATCAGTTTGCTTGCCTTTTCGATGCCGTCTTTTATTCCGCCCGCAACAACAAATACAGTCAATGCCAGAAAAATGAACTGCGCGGTGAGTGACTCCGCTGGATTTGAAATGATGGTGCCGAACAGGGCATCATACTCACTGCTCGTGAGTCCAGCCGTGCTGCCGGTCAACGCCCGAATCAGATAAGATAAAATCCAGCCGCCCGCCACGCTGTAGAACGAAAGAATCAATAGGGACGTTAAGATGCCGATATATCCGATATAGTGCCATTTGCCGTCCGGATCAATGCTTCGGTAGGAAGAAACGGCATCCTTTTGGGTGTTTCTGCCGATGATGAACTCCGCCAGCAGCATCGGCGCTCCGATTAACACGGTAAAAAGAAGAAACAACAGTAAAAAAGCGCCGCCCCCATTCGCTCCGGTCATATATGGGAATTTCCAAATCGCACCAAGACCGATGGCAGACCCGGCTGCCGCCAGTATAAATCCTAGTTTAGATGTCCATTGTTCGTGTTTTTTCATAATAGCCTCCAAATCATAAGTAAGCGTCTGATTTTTCTTACTATATAGTGCGTGCCAATGCATGTCAATAGTATGATGGAAAGAGGGATATGGCATAAGATGGGTTAAGAAAATAATGGGAAAATTGGTGTGCTGATTAGAGTGCCCGAATTATTTTGCAAGAAAAGTTTTTTGCAACATTCTTTTTTCTGGCTGCGTTATATAAGTGAAAAAAGGGGGGCAGGCGCGCTATGGAAGAAATGGAATTAATCGAGAAAGCGAAGAATCAGGATATGAATGCGTTTCGCGAGCTGGTTGATCTTTATTTGCCGGTAGTCGAGCGGTTTGCCTATCAGCTCGGCAACCGTCCGGGAGAGGTGGAGGATGTCACCCAGGAGGTGTTTCTGCGTGTGTACCGCTTCCTGGATCAATATCACAGCGCCAAGTTCACGACCTGGCTGTACAAAATCACGTTAAATGTGACGCGCGATGCTGCCCGCAAGCGCTCGTCAGACACACGGAAAGTGATCAAGCTCAAGCAGGAGCGGCAGGAAACCTATGCGCCGACTGAACATCAGGTTCTTCAGCATGAAGAAGACCATATCTTGCATATTTGCATTCAAAAGCTGGATGAAAAATATCGGATACCACTGGTGCTGTATTACTTTCACGATAAAAAATATGATGAAATCGCGGAAATAATGGAACTCACGTTATCGACCGTAAAGACGAGGCTTCTGCGGGCGAAAAAACTGTTGAAGGCCGCATTTGAAGAAGAAGAGCGGAAGGAGGGCGGCTACCATGGGTGAAGAATATTTGGAAAAGCGCCTTGAAAGGCTGAAGAAATCATACAGGAGCATGCCATCTGTGACATCATCAGACAGCATTATGGATCATATCAAGGAAAAGGAAAAACCGCCAAAACCGAAACGGAACTGGTCAGCGTGGACTGCTGCGGCAAGCTTTATCGGCGTCCTGTTGATAGCCGGCGTTCTGGCCGCGCAAATGCTCAGCGGGGGCATGGATGAGCGGGCTGAAAACGCGCCGGAAAGCAACATGCCGCAGGAAAGCAAAGTTGAAAACAATCCCTCCGCAGATGGGGAAACAAATAGGGACGGGGAGTACAGCCTGACAGGCGATTCGTCTGCCGTCACAGAGGAAGACAAGGAAGAAGCGCTCGAAAGGCTGGAAACACTGTATGAAAGAGAACTTACGAATCTGGCTGAACAATTGGATACCGATGTCATGCTGGAACAATTTGTTTTTGTGCAAAAGGCCAAATCGGAACTGACGTATTTTTCCGAGACCGGCTTTAAGACGAAGGAAGATATGGCAGCGGCGTTCAATGCGGCGGCTGACCGGATCAGCTGGCAGTTGAGCACGCCGGCGCAAGCGCTGAATGAGCTTAAAGAAAAGCAAGGCAGCATGTCGCAGGGCGAGTTTGAAGCGTCGTTCGCCGACTTACTGAGTAAGCAGGAGGAATTGCAGAAACTCACGCTTGAGCGATTTAAGGAAAAGAGCAAGCTAAAGGTATTAAGCAAGGCGGTTGTTGATTCACTGAATCGAGGGGTCCACCCTGAGAATAAGGCAGCTGGAGCCGAAGCGCAGTTTGTTCTGGATAATGGATACCGTTTCGTGATGGATTCAGAAGGTATGCTGCAGCTTGAAATTGATTATCCAAAGCATATTAAACTGTTCGGTGACAGGCTGCCGGAAGCGCTGAACGCGTATATTGATCTGCAGCCTGCGCTGGAGTGGGCGAGTGATGCGTATGTTCTCGGCGGCTGGGATAAGTTGAGCGAACGAATTACCGAAACGGAACTGTTCTTGCTGCAACACCCGAATTTTGACAAGTCGGTTGAGATTTATCAAGAATACAAGTATATGGTGAACGCCTACCTGTTTGGAATCGACAACAGTCCCGCTTTTAATGAGGAAGGCTTTTTGAAACACGATGTAAAAGCGAGCTTCGAGCGGTTTATGAAGGTGCATCGGGATACGGAAACCTATCCGATTGTGAAGAGTTATTATGAGCTGTTGAAGAAACACGACTTCAAACGGACCGATGCAGTTGCTGGTTACACCGTCAACTGGCCTGAGCTGGTGAACGGGAAGGACAGTTCAACAGACTTTTACGGAAAGAAACCGCTCCAGTTATCAGGGGAGCTTCCGTCAATCTACGATGGACTGAAGGGGGCGGAAAGTGCCGAACAGGTGAACGGACTGCTTAAAGATCTTTCGCCTTATGATGTGATGAAACTTTATATTGAAGCCGGGCAAAACAGCGATGCTGATACGCAATATAAGCTGCTGCTGCAGGATGATGGGACACCTTCACAAGAGGTTTTCATGGAGGAACTGGAAGCGGCGGAAGACTACAGAAAGCTAATCAGCGAAATTCACACGGTCAGGGCTGAGAAAAGCGATGAAAAGACCATGGTCTTTACCTTTGAGGGCCAGTACGCTGATGTGAAAAGAGTATTCACCACCGTGCGAAATGAACAGGGGGTATGGCGGATTCCGTATCAGCCGATGGAGGTTATTAACGTCGGGAGCCCGTGATTGGAAATCCGGCTGGCCAGAAGCGGCCAGCCGGTTTGTTGATTTTCTTTTGAAAATGGAAGCATTATGTGGTATAATTCCTAAATGCGCGAAAAAGTATAGTCGGGAGTGTTTCCATGTCTGAAAAATTTAATGTCGGAAGTATTGTTGAAGGTAAAGTAACCGGAATTCAACCATATGGTGCCTTTGTCGCACTTGACGGAAATACACAGGGATTGGTCCATATTTCAGAAATCACGCACGGATTCGTGAAAGATGTAAACGAACATCTTTCCGTTGGTGATACTGTCACGGTCAAGATCATTTCTGTGGATGAAGCATCCGGAAAAATCGGGCTTTCCATCCGGGCGACCGAGGAACCGCCAAAAGAAGACAAAAAACCTGAACGCAAAATTCCGAAACAGCAAACAGAAGAAGCCCCTAAAGGCTTCAACACTCTGAAAGACAAGCTTGAAGAGTGGATCGAACAATCCGATATGAAGAAGTGAAAAAACAGCCTCTGCGAAAGCAGCAGGCTGTTTTTTTGCATGAAGTCACAACACACAAACAAACCGGCGGCAATTAGCACGGTGTCTGATTGTGCAAATGGACGAACTTTGTGGATCTGAAAGAAATAAGCGAGAAAAAAGTGCCTGGCAATTGCGAGGCAATTGCCAGGCACTGCCGAAGGCACTGCTGTTACGCTTTGTTCGGTTCGGCGCCGGTTTCCACTTCTTCAGATGGTTTGAATAGAAGGGAGAGCGCACCCAGTCCGGCAAGTCCTACAAGGCTGTAGACGATCCGTGCCAGTCCGGAATCCTGGCCGCCGAATAAAGAGGCGACAAGGTCAAATTGAAAAAAGCCGATAAGTCCCCAGTTAATTGCACCGATGATAACAAGAGTAAGTGCTATGCGTTGCCAAGTACTCATGATATTTCCTCCTTTGTTTCTTGTCCGATTTTTAATAAAGCTGTCCAAAAAGAAGCAGAAACTGCCTGTAACATCCTTTCCTTTTGAACATGCATTTATAGATTGCCGACAAACTGTAAATATTATGCATGATGCATACGAAATTCTTTATTTTTTTCCGAAAGTCATCCATACTATGGATTGAAAATGGAAGAGAGAGGAGTCAAAACGTATGAATAATTTCACGTTTTATAACCCTGTTAAGCTTATTTTCGGGAAAGGCCAGGTTGAGGAGCTTAAAACCGAAGTCCCGAACTACGGCAAAAAAGTCTTGCTTGTATACGGCGGCGGGAGCATCAAGCGAAACGGGATTTACGATAATGTCATGGACATGCTGAATGAAATCGGCGCGGAAGTACATGAACTTCCAGGCGTTGAGCCGAACCCCCGTCTTACAACGGTTCAAAAAGGCGTGGAAATCTGCAAAAATGAACAAATTGAATTTTTACTTGCAGTCGGCGGCGGAAGTACGATTGACGCAACAAAGGCAATTGCGGCCGGCGCCAAATATGACGGCGACGTTTGGGATCTTGTCACCAAAAAGGCGCCTGCAAATGAGGCACTTCCATTCGGCACAGTTCTTACACTGGCTGCGACCGGTTCCGAAATGAACGCCGGTTCTGTCATCACCAACTGGGAGACTCAGGAAAAGTACGGATGGGGAAGCCCTGTCACCTTCCCGCAATTCTCCATTCTTGATCCTGAAAATACATTTACGGTACCAAAAGACCAGACGATCTACGGTATCGTCGATATGATGACACATATCATGGAGCAGTATTTCCATAATGTGAAAAACACGCCGCTTCAGGACCGGCTTTGTGAATCAACACTCAAGACAGTCATCGAAACAGCGCCCAAGCTGCTTCATAACCTCGAGAGTTATGAGCACCGGGAAACAATTATGTACTCCGGCACAATCGCCCTTAATGGCATGCTGCAAATGGGCTACCGCGGCGACTGGGCCAGTCATAACATTGAACATGCTGTCTCTGCGGTGTATGATATTCCTCATGCCGGCGGCCTGGCCATCCTGTTCCCGAACTGGATGATTCATGCGCTCGATACGAATGTGGAACGCTTCAAGCAGTTTGCCATACGTGTATTCAATGTCCATCCGGCCGGAAAAGACGATCGCGAAATCGCCGTTGAAGGCATTGAGAAACTGCGCGTTTTCTGGACGAGCATCGGTGCACCGGAGACCCTTGCCGATTACGAAATCGGGGATGAGAAGCTTAATGTCATTGCGGAAAAGGCAATGGCAAACGGCGAATTCGGCAATTTTAAAAAGCTTAACAAAGATGATGTGATGGAGATTTTGAAGAGCTCTCTATAAAAATAACAGTGCGGCAGGCCTTTTGTGGGCCTGCCGATTTTTATATGTGAAGAGGAGCTGATGCGGCGGGGCATATCCGACATGAAGGCCGCCTGTTTGGCGCGAAATACCAGTTATATGGCGTGAAAGCATGGGTTCGGCGTGAAAAGAGTCAATTCTGGCGTGAAAAAGCCGATACTCCGCGTGAAAAGTCAGCTGATCCGCTTGAAACATAGCCAGTTCGGCGTGAAAGCAGTACACTTCGTAAGTTTTAGCATTGGTTGGCGTGAATTGCCGGGTGTTGTGCGTGAGTAAGGGCAGGTATGGAGTGAAAGCAGGGCAATGTTTTTAATTTAAAGAAAGTAGAAGCTGGTTTTGTTACAAAAATGATTCTCAACTCATTTTCTTGAATCATTTTCCCTCCGCAAACGTATTAAACAGCAAGAAACAAAGTGAATATATACCATTTTTACGTAAGGAGGGCCAAAAAGCATGGCTGAACTTCTGGCTGTTGTGCTAGATCTGCTTGCAGCTGTAATGGAATTTGCCGCATACGCTATCTTTGGGAAACCAACAACGAAACGAATCGAGAAAAATGCGGACAAGTTAAGGCAGCTAGACTGGTTCAAGGAACTGTATTCAAATGAGAAATATCGGCGTCTCATTCAAATTGACAAAAACATCAGGCGGGAAATCGGCAAGGCATCGATCAAAAAAATCCTGAATGACCGGTACGCGGAGGACAAGTTCAGGATTAGACTTACAGAGATGCTCGAAAGGCAGG
Source organism: Bacillus marinisedimentorum (assembly GCF_001644195.2). NCBI lineage: Bacteria > Bacillati > Bacillota > Bacilli > Caryophanales > Bacillaceae > Bacillus > Bacillus marinisedimentorum. Next base: position 29,436 of record NZ_LWBL02000049.1, read on the forward strand.
CGGCAGGTGTAGACATAAACAAGGAAGAGCTGGCACATGAAAAATAAGTAAGTAATTCTTTTCGGATACTGGTGCGGAAGCCATTTTTTTAAGATGCAGGGGGGAGAAGATGGAACTGCTGGCCACTTATTGGGAAACAGAACGATTGTTAATCCGCGATGCGATATTGGAAGAAGACCTGGAGAAGCTGCAGACACTCTGGGAAAGCACGGCTTATATCGGCGAATATGATGGTCATCATGAGAGAGAAAAAAATGAAATGTACAAGGATCTGACTGAGGGTGATCTGCCGCCTGGAGGAACAAAAGAATTTTTCAAGATACAGCCCATTTAAAGAGACTTCGGAAATGATCGGTTACATCATCACTTATCACGGTTACCCGGATGAAAAGGCCGTATGGAATACATTTTTTTATGTAGTTAAAAGTGAGCAAGGAAAAGGTTATGGCCGCGAAGTGATAAATGCTTTTACTGTCCAAGCGGAAAAAGCAGGCTTTCAGCGAATCGGGCTGGCTGTTGCACTGAAAAATTGGGGAGCTATCCGGTTTTGGACGAAAGCAGGGTTTGATAAAATTATTGGCCTTCACGGTGACAAGGTGTATGGAAACAGCTCATATGCCAGCCTGTCACTCGAAAAGGAAATGATAAACGGATAAAGCCGCAGTGCTATTTATACAAATGCCCAGATTTCCGGGCGTTTTTTATTTGCTCATTTCTGATTGATATTGCCTGGCAATTGCCAGGCAATTCCCTCGTACTTCACTACAGTTATTCTGTTAGAATAGCAATATGGAAAATCAACAGTGATGTTTACATAGGGGGAAAATCATTTGGATATTCAGGTAACTGCTCTGGGGGCGTTTGCGGGGCTTGTTATTGCAATTGGCCTCATTTTGAAAAAAGTTTCACCTGCATACGGGATGATTGCCGGGGCGCTGCTTGGCGGTTTGCTTGGCGGTGCAGGCCTTGCCGGAACGGTGGAAATCATGATGGAGGGTGCGAAGGGAATCATTCCAGCTGTGATTCGGATTTTGACAGCCGGCGTCCTCGTCGGTGTCTTACTTGAGTCTGGTGCAGCAGGGGTGATCGCCGAAACGATTGTAAAGAAACTCGGTGAGAAGAGGGCACTGCTGGCCCTTGCCCTCGCTGCGATGATTTTGACGGCAATCGGTGTATTTATAACCGTTGCCGTCATAACAACTGCACCTATCGCCCTGGCTATTGCCCATCGTGCCAACCTTTCCAAACCGGGTATTTTGGTTGCGATGGTGGGAGGCGGCAAAGCGGGGAACTTGATTTCGCCTAACCCGAACACCATTGCCGCAGCGAATGCTTTTGATGTGCCGCTCACTTCAGTGATGGCAGCCGGAATCATTCCGGCGGTTTTCGGCATATTGGCCGCCTATCTTGTTGCAGGCCGGCTTGCCGGAAGAGGGTCGTTTGTGCGCATACAGGAAGTCAAATCGGGAAAGAATCATGAACAGCCCGGGTTCACTGCGGCCATTGCCGCTCCGCTTGTTACAATTTTTCTGCTGGCTCTCCGGCCGCTTTTCGGGTTTGAAATCGATCCGCTTATCGCCCTTCCTGCCGGCGGCATTGCCGGTGCTGTTTTGATGGGGAAAGCAAGGCATATAAATGAATATGCGACATCCGGGTTAGCTAAAATGTCAGGAGTGGCAATCATGCTGCTTGGAACGGGAGCGCTTGCCGGTGTGATCGGGAACTCGGCGGTGAAAGACGTCGTCATTGCTGCTCTTACTGCCTCAGGGATGCCAGCCTACGTGCTTGCCCCTGTATCGGGCGCATTTATGTCGATGGCAACAGCCTCCACCGCGGCGGCTACTGTTGTCGCCGGCAATGTGTTCAGTACGACGCTGCTTGATTTAGGTGTTTCCGCACTTGCAGGGGCCGCCATGATTCATGCAGGAGCAACAGTTTTTGATCACTTGCCCCACGGCGGGTTCTTCCACGCATCAGCAGGAAGCGTCCATATGGATATAAAGGAGAGGCTCAAGCTGCTTCCTTATGAATCGCTGATAGGGCTTGTGCTTGCGGCCGTGTCCATGTTGATTTATGGAGTCTTCGGATTTTTTGGTTGAGTTGGATGTCGGTTCTTACCTGGAAAGCATCGAACCGTATACGCTGGAACATGTGGAAGCTTTCAATCCAAGTCAGAATGGTCACGGGATCAATAAGGAATAATATGAAGACAGATCTAAAATTCTTTCAATTGCCTGGCAAATGCCAGGCAATTTTAATGATGATTTTGTGCAAATGTTAAAATAGCAAATAGGATTGACTGATTAAATGCCAGGCAATTGCCAGGCAATTCCCCGGCATTTCGATAAGGAGAAAACATATGGTTCTGAACAAGGAGATTGCGCAGGAAATTGTAGAACGGACGATGGCGATTATCGGGAAGAATATTAATGTGATGAACGAAGAGGGGATTATAATCGGTTCCGGCCAAAAGGACCGGATTGGAAAGATACACGATGGTGCTTTGCTTGTGGTGCAGGAAAATAGAAAAGTGGAAATCACAAGCCGTGAAGCTGCAAAGTTGAAAGGCTCAAAAGCAGGCGTCAACCTGCCGATTGTTCACGAGAAACAAATCGTCGGGGTTGTCGGTATTACCGGTGATCCTAAGGAAGTTTATCAATATGGGGAACTCGTAAAGATGGCAGCCGAAGTCACGCTCCAGCAGGCCTTTTTGACAGAGCAGCTGCAGTGGGACGAACGGCTGCGTGAAGAGGTTGTTTTGCAAATCATCCATGATGAAACGGATTCTCTGTTTTATGACCGAGCGGATCGGCTCGGCATCAATCTGGAAACCCCGCGCATTGCTGTTGTAATCAAGACAGATACGGGTTCAGCAGATGAAAAAGGCATGCTTGAATTGAAGAGGAAAATTACATCTTCACTGCACAATTTAATAGAAGAGCAAGATTTGATCACTTCTACTTCAGCCAACACATTTGTCTTGCTGAAAGCTGTTAAACAGACGAGCGGGAAGTTGAACTTCGCCTACTTCCGTGAGGAACTGAAAATACTTGAGCAGCATTTGAGCCGCATCCAGGCTGGTCTTGATGTTAAAGCTGCAGCGGGCATTCCTTTTGAAAATATCCATGATGCTAAAAAGTCCTATGAATATGCGAGAAAAACGTTGAAAACGGCTAGCAGGATAGAACAGGAAGAAAAACTGTTTTTCTATAACGATTTTATTGTTCGGGTTCTGATCATGGAGTTAAGTGAAGCGGAACCGGAGCTGCTGAAGGCTTACGATCTCTTACTTAAGAAAGATAAAAAGGGAGAATTGGCCGAAACGCTCGAAGTGTTCATTGAAGAAAACGGTGAGCTGAATGAAACAGCCAGGCGGCTGTTCATTCATCGGAACACGCTCCGTTACCGGCTGAATCGGATTGAAGAAGTGACAGGCAAGGATCCGAAAAAGATAAAGGATCTGTTGGAACTGTATATCGCAAGGCTTTCATATTTGTTACACACCTAGAAACTGTGCATTTGCACAAAAACCTGTTCTGTAAAAGGCAGGTTTTTTGTTTTGCCGCCTAATGTAACCGTTTTATTAAGCGCTTACAATAAGGGTACTAACAATCATTGGGGGTCACATCTCATGGACATTCAAGTAACAGCCTTCGGTGCGGTAGCCGCACTTGTCATTGCAATATTTCTTATTTTAAAAAGAGTCCCGCCTGCATACGGCATGATAGCTGGTGCCCTGATCGGTGGTTTAATAGGCGGTGCAGGTTTGACCGATACCGTAACGTTGATGATGGAAGGCGCCAAGGGAATCATACCGGCGGTGCTCCGAATTATGGCAGCCGGTGTCCTTGCAGGGGTACTGATTGAGTCCGGTGCTGCTTCTGTCATTGCCGAGACGATTATTAAAAAGCTTGGGGAAACAAAGGCGCTTCTGGCACTGGCGCTTGCTACGATGATATTGACAGCTGTCGGCGTATTTGTCGATGTTGCTGTCATCACAACTGCCCCGATAGCCTTAGCTGTCGCCAACCGTGCCGGCCTGTCTAAAACAGGAATCTTGATCGCGATGATCGGCGGCGGTAAAGCAGGTAACATCATGTCTCCGAACCCGAACGCAATCGCTGCTGCGGATGCCTTCGACCTGCCGCTTACAACCGTGATGGCTGCAGGCATCATCCCGGCGATCTTCGGTGTAACGGCCACATACTTTATTGCAAAACGGCTTTCAACAAAAGGAACGTTTGTCACAGCTGAGGAACTTACAACAACAAAGCATGATAAACTGCCGGTCTTTTTGGGAGCGATTACAGCGCCGCTTGTCGCAATTGTGCTGCTGGCTCTCAGGCCGCTATTCGATATCGTTGTTGATCCGATGATCGCGCTTCCGGCCGGGGGCCTTATCGGTGCACTTGTCATGGGGCATGGCAAAAGGGTCAATGACTATGCCATCGTCGGGCTGTCAAAGATGTCTGGTGTTGCAATCATGCTTCTTGGAACCGGTACGCTTGCAGGCATCATCGCCAACTCAGGTTTAAAAGATGTTGTCATTAACGCGCTAAGCGCTTCAGGGCTTCCTGCTTATGTGCTTGCGCCTGTATCCGGTGCGTTCATGTCAATGGCAACTGCTTCAACAACCGCAGGAACTGTTGTAGCAAGTAATGTCTTCAGCTCAACGATTCTAGAATTGGGCGTTTCAGGACTTGCCGGTGCTGCCTTGATCCATGCGGGTGCCACAGTATTCGATCACCTGCCGCACGGAAGCTTCTTCCACGCAACAGGCGGAAGTGTATTCATGCAGCTGAAAGAACGCCTCAAGCTGATTCCGTACGAATCACTTGTCGGTTTTACACTGGCTGTCATTTCAACTCTTCTTTACGGCGTCTTTGGCTTCTTCGGTTAACCGTATCCCGTGCCAGGCAATTGCCTGGCACCTCCCTGCCACCATAATAAAATTGGAGTGAAGTTTGATGAAAATTGTGATTGCACCCGATTCATTCAAGGAAAGCATGACGGCGCTGGAGGCGGCCGATGCCATTGAAAGAGGCTGGAAGCAGGTGCTGCCTGATGGTGAATTCATTAAAGTGCCGATGGCTGACGGCGGCGAAGGGACCGTCCAATCTCTCGTTGATGCGACGAGTGGTTCGATCCGGACACGGTCAGTCACCGGGCCGCTTGGTTCACCGGTTGATGCTTTTTATGGCATTTTAGGTGACGGTAAAACGGCTGTCATTGAAATGGCGGCTGCTTCAGGCCTTCATCTAGTGTCTGCTGATCAAAGAAACCCGCTGATCACAACAACGAAAGGTACAGGTGAACTCATTCTTGCCGCAGTTGAAGAAGGGGCGGAAAACATTATCATCGGAATCGGCGGCAGTGCCACAAATGACGGCGGTGCCGGCATGGCGCAGGCACTTGGGGCCAAACTGCTGGATGAAAAAGATGATGAGCTGCAGCCGGGCGGCGGTGCACTCGAGTATTTAGAGCGTATCGATATCAGTCAAGTGGACGCGAGATTGCAAAACGTTTCTTTCATGATCGCCTGTGACGTAAACAATCCGCTTACAGGCGAAAAAGGGGCTTCTGCTGTATTCGGCCCGCAAAAAGGGGCAACACCTGAAATGGTCCAGACTCTTGATCGAAACCTGGGCCACTACGCTGGAATCATCCAGAGGGATCTCGGCAAAGACATTGAAGCAACACCGGGAGCAGGTGCAGCTGGCGGGCTTGGAGCAGGGCTCCTTGCTTTTTTGTCAGCGGAATTGAGACCCGGCATCGAGATTGTCATCGAAGCATCCGGCCTTGAAGCAAAAGTGAGCGGTGCGGACCTTATCATTACAGGCGAAGGTAAAATCGACAGCCAGACCATCTACGGCAAAACGCCGATCGGAGTTGCGGCTGTTGCAAAGAGATCCGGCATCCCGGTGATTGCACTTGCTGGTTTTGCAGGCCCCGATGCTGACGTCGTGTTTGATCATGGAATTGATGCGTTGTTCACAATCGTACCCGGACCTGTATCCCTGGCGGAAGCATTTGAAAATGCTGAAATCAACACAGAAAGAGTTTCACGAAACATTGCAAAAGTTTGGGCCAGATAACTCCCATACGGGGCATGCTATCTGAAAAATTCAACTTTTATCTAAAAAGAAGGGGTGGAAACCTCTTCTTTTTTTGTATATATAGGCGATAATAGAGGAAGGGAGCTACAATTGAGGAATCACATGGGAGGGATTTGGCCATGATATTAGCCTACGGAATAACTGGGGGGTATAAATACCCTGGCGAGCCTGAACGCCCGCAAACTGACAAAAATGCTTTCATTGAAGAATGCAAGTCGGTTGCTGATGAAATGGGAATAGAAGCTCAAGAATATAAAAAAGTGTGGGGCAATTTTTATGCCGTCGAATTTAAGATGGATGAAAAATCGATTTTTGCCGTACTGAATGCGTGCCATCCGGTTATGGCTTTTGCGGATTACGATTCATTTGGTCAGCTCGGTTCAGGCTACCGGTTGAATTTTATTGACGAGTCCGAACTCAGCCGGGCATTTTGCCATGATTATCTTGTATTGAGCAAGGAGGATCTTGAGGAACCTTTCGTACTGAAAAACCAGCCGCAGCTCCGCGATATTGAGTCTGTCAAGGAAAAAGTGAAGTACTACAATCCAAAAACAATCGGAGACGTCATCTTTAACTGCTGGGATTAATGAACGCTAAAAATACATTTATTCGTCCTCCTTATGCTGATTAACCCCCAATTTCGTTACAAAAAAATGAACCCGGAGCTGCATGATAAAATGTGTACGCTTACAAGTTGGGGTGTTTCTTGATTTAGGCAAGTTGTTCCGCTAAAGTGAAAAGTGACATCCAAAAATGATTGGAGGACGCAATAAATGAAACGAGTATCATTCGATTATTCAAAAGCTTTGCCTTTTTTTGGTGAGCATGAAGTTACATATTTGGAGGACATGGTAAAGGTTGCCCATCATGCCATCCATGAAAAAACCGGGGCAGGAAATGACTATCTCGGCTGGGTCGATTTGCCGGTTGATTACGATAAAGAAGAATTTTCCCGAATCCAGAAGTCTGCGGAAAAAATCAAGTCCGATTCTGATGTGCTGGTTGTTATCGGCATTGGCGGATCTTATCTGGGCGCCCGTGCTGCCATCGAGTTTTTGAATCATTCTTTTTACAATATAATTGACAGCGATAAGCGTAAAACGCCGCAAGTCCTGTTTGTCGGCAACCACATCAGCTCGACTTATGTGAAAGACCTGTTTGATGTTCTTGAAGGAAAAAATGTATCTGTAAACGTCATTTCAAAATCCGGTACGACAACTGAACCGGCGATTGCGTTCCGTATTTTCCGCAAGTTCCTGGAAGAAAAATACGGCCAGGAAGAGGCCCGCAAGCGCATTTATGCAACAACCGACAAAGAACGCGGTGCGTTAAAGCAGCTTGCTGATGAAGAAGGATATGAATCATTTGTCATTCCGGATGATGTCGGCGGGCGTTATTCTGTCTTGACGGCTGTCGGCCTATTGCCAATCGCTGTCAGCGGAGCAAACATTCAAGAAATGATGAAAGGTGCCGCAGATGCCCGCGGCGATTTGAGCGCATCCGAACTTAAGGACAACCCTGCCTATCAGTATGCGGCAGTTCGCAATGTCCTTTATAACAAAGGGAAAACGGTTGAAATGCTGATCAATTATGAACCGTCCCTGCAATACTTCTCCGAGTGGTGGAAACAGCTTTTCGGCGAAAGTGAAGGAAAGGATTTCAAAGGGATCTATCCGTCTTCCGCGAACTTCTCGACCGATCTTCATTCACTTGGCCAGTATGTCCAGGAAGGTCGCCGGATCCTATTTGAAACGGTCTTGAATGTCGGTGAAGTGCGTGAAGAAGTCATCATCGAGGAAGATGAGCAAAACCTTGACGGCCTGAACTATCTTGCCGGCAAGTCCATGGATTTCGTCAACAAAAAAGCGTTCCAGGGAACGATGCTTGCCCATACCGATGGCGAAGTGCCGAACTTGATCGTCAACGTCCCTGAACAAAATGAATACCATTTCGGCTATCTCGTTTACTTCTTCGAAAAAGCCTGCGCCATGAGCGGCTACCTCCTCGGCGTCAACCCATTCGATCAGCCGGGAGTCGAAGCCTACAAGAAAAACATGTTCGCCCTCCTCGGCAAACCTGGCTTCGAAGAAGAAAAAGCAAAACTTGAAGAACGGCTGAAGTAAACCCTACCAAAAAAGCGGACCGCTGCTGCGGTCCGTTTTTTTGTGCGTTTGAAAAAGTTGCCTGGCAATTGCCTCGCAATTGCCAGGCAATCATAGGTATATTTACCCAAAAAACCTGCACCTTTATGAAGGAATTGCAGTATAAAAAAGAAAGGTTCAAGAAGAATTCGGGCTTTTTATCCTGCTATATATTTTTTTGATAAAATGGTTATGAGACCATTTGCCCCCAGAGAGACTCCTCTGACGATCTCCTCACTATATTACTATTTTGTTTCAATCGTTCCCATCATGGACATGTTAGTTTGGATTTGGCCGAAGGCTTTGGTGCGCACTAGCGTGAAATGCTTTTTAATAAGCGTATTGGAGGTGGAGATAATGATGCAGGTGCTTTTGTGGACATGCGGACTTATTTTGTTTTTTTCCACTTATTTGCTTTTCCAGACGCTGCTCTTGAATATGACTGAGAAAGTGATAAAAGTACAACAAGACCCTTTACATGAAACAGACGACGAACAAATAGAAAAACAACCTGACTTTTAGACGAAAAAACCGGGCGCAAAAACAGTGCCCGGTTTTTGCATGAATCGTAAGTCTGCTGCAATACATAGCTGTCAAGTCTACTATCTGAAAATTAAGAAAACAAGTTGCTGTTTCCGCATAGCTTTGATAAAATTTAGGAGACGCTGAATGAATGTGTATTCATTTTTTGATTACGGTTTTACAGAAGGGGAGGAAGTTCAGTGAGGGAAGCGGTTATTGTAGAAGCAGTGAGGACACCGGTAGGACGCCGTAAAGGCAAATTGGCCAATTATCGTCCGGATGACCTGGCAGCTGAAGCACTGAAAGAAGTCGTAAAGAGAGCTGGAATTTCTGCAGAAGAAGTAGAAGACGTCATAATGGGGTGTGTCTCCCAGGTAGGGGAACAAGCGGCGGATATCGGAAGGGTCGCAGCGTTGATTGCCGGATTCCCGATTGAAGTTCCCGGGACAACAATAGACCGCCAGTGCGGGTCAAGCCAGCAAGCCGTCCATTTTGCTTCCCAGGCAATCATCAGCGGGGATATGGATGTCGTCATCGCCGCTGGAGTCGAAAACATGACGAGGGTGCCGATGTTTTCAAATATGGGTGAGGCCAAGTTCAGCGACAGGCTGACATCAAAATATGAAATGATCAATCAAGGATTATCTGCAGAGCGGATCGCCGAAAAGTGGGGATTCAGCCGTGAGGAAATGGATGCCTTTGCTGTAAAAAGCCATGAGAAGGCATTGAAAGCCAGGGAAGAAGGCCGATTCGAACGGGAAATCGTTCCGCTTGAGGTCACCCTTGATGACGGTTCTACGGTGACAATGACGGATGATGAAGGACCTCGGAACAGCACGCCTGAGAAACTTGCCGAACTTAAGCCTGCTTTCAAGGAAGACGGGCGTGTCACAGCAGGCAATGCGAGCCAGATCAGTGACGGTGCAGCGGCCATTCTTATCATGTCGCGGGAAAAGGCGGAAGCACTCGGCTTGAAACCGCGTTTCCGTATCGTGGCACGCACAGTCGTAGGTTCGGATCCGACGCTGATGCTGACGGGACCAATCCCGGCTACGGAAAAAGCGCTGAAAAAAGCCGATCTCACGATTGATGATATCGACCATTTTGAAGTCAATGAAGCATTCGCTTCCGTTCCGCTCGCCTGGCTGAAGGAAACAGGAGCCGACCCTGAAAAATTGAATCCGAACGGAGGCGCCATTGCCCTCGGCCATCCACTTGGTGCAAGCGGTGCGAGGCTCATGATAACTATGATATATGAGATGGAGCGGACGGGGGCCAGGTACGGGCTCCAAACGATGTGTGAAGGCCACGGCATGGCGAATGCGACGATCATTGAGCGGCTTGATTAAAAATCCGGAAACGAAAAGGGGGAGAGACGCCAGGTGAAACTTGCAGAAACAATCGCAGTGGTTACAGGCGGAGCATCAGGCCTCGGGGAAGCGGCAGTAAGGGAAATCGTCTCTAATGGAGGAAAAGCGGTCATCCTGGACTTGCAGGAAGAAAAAGGAAATCAGCTTGTAACTGATCTCGGCGAGCAGGTGCTGTTCATTAAAACTGACGTCACAGATGAAGCCAGTGTCAGCGGCGCCTTTGAGCAGGGAGCGGTGAAATTCGGTAAAGTCAACGCTGCGATAAACTGTGCCGGCATCGCAATAGCGGAAAAAACGATGGGGAAACGCGGGCCGCACAGCCTGGACAATTTTAATAAAGTGATCCAGGTCAATCTCGTCGGAACCTTTAATGTCATACGCCTGGCCGCTGAAAAAATGGCCGGCAATGAACCGAATGAAGCAGGCGAACGCGGAGTCATCATCAATACCGCCTCGGTAGCGGCATTTGACGGCCAAATTGGCCAGGCAGCTTACAGTGCCGCAAAGGGCGGGATTGTAGGCATGACACTGCCGATTGCAAGGGACCTTTCTTCGCTTGGCATTCGGGTGATGACGATTGCCCCCGGCTTGTTCAATACACCGTTATTTGCCACTCTTCCAGAAGAGGCAAAAGCAGCACTCGGTGCCATGACACCATTTCCAAAGCGGCTCGGTGAACCTTCCGAGTACGGACAGCTTGCCCGAAGCATCATTGAAAACCCGATGCTGAACGGTGAGACAATCCGCCTTGATGGCGCGATCCGCATGCAGCCGAAATAGATGAACAACTTTTAAGCCAGCCGGGCAGTTACATGTTCCGGCTTTTTTATTGTTAAGGAAGTTATAAACTTTCTGTCTGATGGATAAAGAGCCAGAAGGAGTCTTCCGGAAGCAGGCACCCGCTGCTATCGTCATAAACGGTGATCCCACCGGAAGGAAAGATCACCTTCTGGCCGATACCCCCGCTTATGCGTACGCAGCTAAGCGGGCGCCCTGTGCATTTATAGATGTCCGGCTGCGGGACAGGGTCTGTCCCCATGCATAAAAAAAGGAGTTCTGGCGTGAAAGCCGGGCTGAACGGCGCGAAACAGCTGCTCCGGCGTGAAAATTGGACTCTGCGGCATGAAATATGGGAGATTACGCGTGAAACAGTGAGAGTTTGGCGTGAAAGATAGCGGATACCGAGCGAAAGTAACACCCTCTGATTGCGATTGTCCGCATACGGCGTGAAAAGCCGGGGATATGGCGCGAAGAAACAGTCATCTGGCGGGAAATACGAAGTAAAGGAATCGTTTTTTTATAAAATGAGACAAATCCGGCAGGTTACCGGGACTAAATGGTGGGAGTGGTCCTGTATATCAGTATATAGCCCGGCTTGCTTGGTGGAAGAATGTGCAAATTTCCATGCCCCGGGCACTCAGGGCTGTGCTGGTTTGGCATCGTATTGGGATGCGGATCAGCCGCTCGCCGCCGGGAGGGAATGCTGATACCCCCGATTAAGCGTACGTCGCTAAGCGGGCGCCTTGCGGCAGTTTTTATTTGCAAGCATATCCGCCAGCTCCACAAACTTATCTTCTCAAAACCGTGTAAAAATTCCGCTTCCGGAAAAGCTAAGCAAAAGCCTTTCGGAAGGAGTGTCAGCATGATTACGATCGATTCCAAAATAGAAAACACGACAAAACCATTATATGAACTCGAAACATTGATTAAGCCGCTTGGCTATGAGATCGGCGGGAATTGGGACTATGACCACGGCTACTTTGATTACAAAATTGATGGCGAGGTCGGCTATCAGTTTCTGCGTGTCCCTTTTACTGCAGTAAAAGGGACGCTGGATGCACGCGGCGCGATTGTGCAGCTTGGGAAACCGCTTGTCCTTTCCCACAAATATCAGCGCGGCCTTGATGATCATGTCCACAATGGAAACTTCAAGGCTTCTTTTGACCAGTTTTCCGAACCGCAGGATCCGGATGCTTCTGTCGATGAAGAAACAGTCGAAACAGGAAAGCGGCTCGTTGCAGAGCTGGAAAAGGTTCTCGGCTTTGCGGATTAGCTGCTGATGACAAGGAGCTCATCGTTTTCATGAAGCATATAAGACGGCTCAGGGTTGATGAGCGTCACGCCTTCCCGCCGAACGCCGATCAACAGCATGCGATCGTTGAATAATAACTGGCTGCAGTTTGAGAAAGTGCCGTTAATGCATCCGGGCGGCACTTTCATATAGGTGAACTTATTCCCTTTCAAATGATCAAGCAGCGTATTTACTGCCTCAGTCATTCCATTTGATACAAGGCTGTTGATCATAACATAGCTTGTGATCTGGTTCGTTTGGATAATTTCGTCCGCCCCTGCCCGCAAGGCATTATTCACCTGTTCACCTGTCAGGAGTTCAATGACGCAATATGCCTCGGGATTCAATCCTTTTACAGCAAGGAGCGCAAGAATGGACTGCATATCGGCTTCGATTTCTGTCCGATGCTGATCAGCTGTGATCAGCACCAATTTTGCCTCATGGACACGCGCGTCCCGCAGGGTATTGTCATCTATCGTATTCCCCCGGACGAAATGGATCTGTTTCCCTGTCAAAGGATTCTTCTTCAGCGAGTTGTCAATCAACACAATTTCGAGTTCACCCTCAACTTTCTGCAATTGCTCAATCGTTTGCCTTGCGCGTTCATTCCAGCCGATTACAACAAGATGGCGGCTACCCCTGTACGCTGTTTTTCCTTCAATAAAAGCGTTTTGCCGTTCAATTACATAACTTGAAATGTTCGCAAAATAGTAAGTCACAAAACTTGCTCCCGCCAGGATGAGAAAAATGGCAACAATGCGCCCTGTAACCGTATGTGGGGAAAAGTCCCCATAGCCGACAGTCGAAGCCGTGACAATAACCCACCAGATCCCGTCAAAGATAGACGGAAAGTTTTCCGGTTCGATATAGTGGATGGCAATTCCGAACAGCAGTATGATAAATATGATGATAATCAGTAAGCGGGCCAGCATCGATGACCGTAAATATGCGGTCGTTACAGGATTATATCTCAAAAGAAATTCCCCCATTTATGTTCTTTTAGCAGTATATCCTTAATAAAAAGAGTGTATAAGAAGAGGATGGAAATGAAGCTTGAAAATCGTTATTTCAGTCTCTCCCGTGAACAGGTCACCAAATATTACAAGTTTTAAACGTTATAGCAGAGGAAAATCACATGACAAGGAGGCTTATTAACATGAGAGATTCAGCTTCCATTGCAAGTACGTTCATTAATTTCATTTTTGGCGTTGCGGAAGCGATTCTTGGTTTCCGGCTCATCCTCAAATTTTTCGGGGCCAATGAGGGGACGCCTTTTGTCCAATGGGTTTACCGGTTAAGCGAGCCGTTATTAACGCCGTTCCAAAATATCTTTCCGCCGCTGGAGCTTAATGAACGATTTGTCGTGGATTTAACAGCTTTATTTGCAATCATTGTATACAGTGTCATTGCCCGATTGCTTACAGAGTTGATTGTGAGATTGGGCAGGACGTAATACATTAAATTATCAAGGTGGGAATGGGATGCTCTTACTCACGGGCAATCTCATTCCCTTTCTTTTTTCTGGATATATAGGGAAAAACTATTCTACAGCGAATCTATGGAATAGAACAGAAGATACAGGAGGAGATAACCGTGTTCACGATCAAGCCAATCGGTTATGTGAAAAGCAGCCGAAAAGAAGTTACTGATGATGAATGGGGAAATATCACGGCAGAAATTGAGCTCACAGACGAATTTACCGGTGAAAGCCTGCAGGGCATCGAGGATTTCAGCCATGCGGAAATTGTGTTTTACTTTCACCTGGTTCAAGACGGAAAAGTGGAATACATAGCAAGGCACCCGCGAAATAATCCAGCATGGCCGAAGACAGGTGTTTTCGCCCAGCGCGGCAAAAACCGCCCAAACCGTTTAGGAATAACGATCGTCCAGATCATAAAAAAGGAAGGTGCAAAATTAATTGTAAAAGGTCTTGATGCCGTTGATGGAACTCCGGTGATCGACATCAAACCGGCCATGAAGGAGCTGTATCCGTGCGGCCTCATTAAGCAGCCTGAGTGGGCTGATGAGTTGATGGTCAATTACTGGGAGAAAATATAATGTCTAATTAAAACAAAAATAAAAAGAGCGCTTGCCTTCATAATTTGTTTCATGCTATAATTCTTTTTGTCGAGAAAATTATATCATGGGGCATTAGCTCAGCTGGGAGAGCGCTTCGCTGGCAGCGAAGAGGTCAGCGGTTCGAGCCCGCTATGCTCCATACCCATGAAAAAAGCCGTTTCCTAAAGAGGGAACGGCTTTTTTTGTACAGTTAAAGCAGTCTGATAAACCAGCGTGTATCCCCGGCTTTTTAACATATATTATAAGGTATAGCGTTAAAAAATACGAAGGCAGGATGATTAACATGAAATTGCTGATGAATGCCTTATTTATTATTTTATTATTAGGAGTGACTTTTTTCGGACTGGGTCCCGTGTTGATGGCAGACGGGTCACCACTCGAAAGAATGATTACTCTTGCTGTAGTATTGCTGGCCTATCTGATCGTGGTTGCAGGTTTTCTTTTCTTAAAGGGAAGAAAGTGAAAATCATGATATTAATCCAGCAGACACAAGAATCCGCCCGGGCTTTGGATTCCGTCCCTTCGGTTTTGGGCGTCCGTTTGGATTCGGCCGTCCATTCGGTTATGGGTTCGGCCGCCCGTTTGGATATGGATTCGGCTTCCCGTTTTTGACCGGGCTGGCGGCAGGGGCATTGTTGTCTCCGGGGGTTGGTTACCATTATTATGGATATCCTTATTATCCATATGCTTATCCGTACCCGTACCCGTACCCGTGTCCTTATCCTTGCTGCTGAAAATTTGTCTTATGGTAAGAAACTCCGAAACGTTGGGGGAAAGTGAAATAGCAGCAGTAAGTGCAAGATAAAAACCTTTCAATGAACAAAAAAAAACGCTTGGTTTTCAATGACCTGCCCCCTGCCTGTCTTTTATACAGGGAGCAGGTCATCAATCCATGCGTTTTTCATTTATGCATAGGTTTTTAGGCAGAGATAACGATGACACCGCCACAATGAGAAAGCGGATGAAATTCGCACTTGTATTCATTCTTTAGCGAGGACTTCATCTCATCATACACGAAATAAAACTCATCATTGTCCCAGCGGCTTACATTATCCTGCCGGCAACGATTCAGTTTCTCCCGTGTCTCAAAAGCAATATCACCAATGAATAGTTGTCCGTCTTCCTTAAGAAGGGGTAACAACTTAACGATAAATGATATTTTTTCTGTGTCGGTTAAATGGTGCAATGTATAGGTGCTTACAATAAAGTCGTATTTTTTCTCCAAGAATTCAGGAGGCAGTCCATTAAAAATATCCCACTCTACTAAATTTGCTCGGGGCATTTTAGATTTGGCGATTGAAATCATATTTGATGAAAAATCAAAGCCATCTATTCGATGTCCATTTTCATACAGTTTATTTGTCAGTACCCCTGTTCCAAATCCTATATCCAAAACGTTAGAGCGTTTCTTTTGCATGACGGCATTAAAAATAGTGTTTAGAATTTGTTTATATCCTGCAAAAGGATAAAGATTATTTTCTTCACTTACTTGTACAGTTTTATCATAATCATCTGCCCATAAATCAAACCCTTGTTTATCTAACACGAATGCTCCTCCTATATACCTTGAAATTTTTACGAGCATTCATTAAATCAATTGAATTACTCGTATCTAGCCCCAATAAAGTTATTCTTTAAACGATTAGCAATGATCATTTCCATTCCATATCCCACCTTTCACTTCAATATCTAAATAGTAGCATAAACACTAATGCTTACCATTCTATTCTTTTGTACCAGAGCTTTCTTTGAACATAATTCTCAAGATATTTTTAAAAGGGAATTTGATTAACGGAAAATTGCAGGGGAAATACATAAAGGAGGCGATATTCCATAAGGAGGTATGGCATTGAATGTAAAAGCGGTATTTCTGAACTGCACGCTGAAAAAAAGTCCTGAAACGTCAAATACAGACGCATTGATTGATCAGGCAGCAAGCTATTTTGAAGAAGAAAATGTAACTTCAGAGATTATCAGGCTGGCAGATTACAATATTGCTTACGGCATTTCAGCGGATGAAGGTGAAGGGGATCAGTGGCCTGAGGTTTTTGAAAAAGTTTTAGATGCGGACATCCTGGTAATCGGGACACCGATATGGTTAGGCGAAAAAAGCAGCATTGCTGCAAAAGCGATTGAACGGTTATACGGCGCAAGCGGTATGACAAATGACAAAGGCCAATACATTTATTACAACAAAGTTGGCGGAGCGGTTATCACCGGTAATGAAGATGGAGCGAAGAACAGTGCAAGTTCCATCTTGTATGGACTATCTCATATTGGTTTCACGATTCCGCCGAATGTGGATACGTATTGGGTCGGGGAAGCAGGCCCCGGTCCATCGTTTATTAAGGCAAACGGTGAAGAAAATGAGTTCACGCAGCAGCATGCAAAAATCATGGCCTATAATCTCCTGCATTTTGCCCGTTATTTGAAAGAACACCCGATACCGGCTGAAGGCAATGTGATCAAAGAAAAGTGAATTTTTATCTTTGATTCTATAAGAGCCGCTCCCTTAAAAAGAGCGGCTCTTAAGCTTTTATACCGGTTCCGTTTCCAGCACCTGCTTCTGCATCTTCTTTGTCAGCTTATTAAAAACAAGCGTATACGAATGCGAAATCAATTCTTCCAGCAAGCCGTCCGGCAGATTTGCATCAAGATAAATCGAGTTCCAATGGGTCTTGTTCATGTAGTAGCCAGGGAAAATCCCTTCGTAAGTGTCTCTCAAAATTTCTGTCCGTTCAGGGTCGCACTTCAGCGAAACGATCGGTGTACCTTCCGCATCGCCGCCCATCATCGCGTACATTTTTCCGCCGATGTGATAGCGGTCTGCACTCCATTCGGGTTTGTAGTCATGTGTCGTGCCTTTTAATCCCAGGCAATACTGATGGATTCGCTCTTTCATTTCATCACCTCTTTTGAAATCTTTTTACAGCGACAGCATCGCGCCTCTTTCATCGAAGACTGCATCCGGATTCCACGCCACTTCCCACAGGTTATTTTCAACATCCGCAAAGTAAGAGGTCCGCCCGCCCCAGAAGGCGTCACCAGGTTCCCGTACAATTTTGCCCCCATTACGGCGGACGTGCTCGATCACCGTGTCGACCTCTTCCCGGGTGTTCACATGGATTGCAAGTGTGATTGCGCTGAAAAAGTTTGGATCTTTATGCAGTTCCACACCTGCGTCTTTTTCCAACTCACCCAGCGGAAACAAGGAAAGCAGAACACCGGCCGTCTTGAATACAGCATAAGTATCCGAACTGATTTCGGGTTCTTCCCAGCACAGTCCCTGATAAAAAGCCCGCAATGCAGGCAGGTCAACTGCTCCGATCGTCACTAAAGAAACACGCTGGGGTACCATGCATCTCACTCCCTGTCATTATGGTTAACTAAAGTATAACTCAACCAACTCAACCCTTCTTGTAAAAATCGGACACCGTCAATTGTGAAGGGGTTTTGCCGGTATGTTTCACTAATTCATGATACAAGTGGGATTCATCATAGAAGGATAACGCCGTATCACAGTCAATCAATGAGGAGGGCCGTTTCCTGGTAAAATCGGACAGCAGCAGCTGGAAACGGATGACCTGGCTGAATTTTTTGGGGCTGAGGCCGACCCTTTCATCGAAAAGCCGCTGGAGTGTACGGGTTGACAGCTGATGAGCCCTGCTGATTTCTTTTACTGATAACCTGCCGCCGGTTTGAACGATATGGTGTAAGATCGTTTCGATCCGTTCATCCTGTAAGGATAAAACAGGCTGTTTCTGTATCTTTTTTAAAAAGAAGTCATTCAGTTTTTGTATCAATGTCTTTGTATCGCTGCTGCTTGTGAAGATCTTCAACAATTCCCTGGCTAAAAGTGGATCGATATCTTCCATTGCATACATTTGATTGGTGAAATGACGGGCGGATTCCCGAATGAAAAGCCGGGAAACACCGGGGAGAAACCGGATGCCGAAGGTTACGTTTGATGAACAGGCCGGTACCGGGACCGCAAAGTGGTGCCCGAAAATTCCGCAATACGTAAGATGGAAGCTGTTTTTCGAGGCGTCATAATCAAATAGGATATCGGAGCAGCCATCAGGAATGACGAGCGATTCCCCTGCTGAGCCTGAGGTTTGGAGGGGCCGGGATTCCCAATAGCAGGCAATATAAGCCTTTAAGCGTTTGTGGGGCTCAAACTCCCGGTATTCTGTTGAAGCGGATGTCATAACGACCGGGGACAATGGTGTTTCTGCCATCACATTTAACTCCTTTACGGCTGGTACACTGGCCTATTTTTTCTACTTCACCAGCAACAGGATATATAAGATGGAACCGAATGTTAATAAAACATGCAGTGCTATTAATTTTATCATACGCTTCTTTGTGTTGCCGTTCATCATAATGATCCCGATTACGACAGGAGTCATTATTCCAAACGTTTCAAAATCGCCTAAAAACGCAAAGACATGGAATTTCTCGGTCAAATAGATGTAGGCTGTTATAAAAACAATGAAAACTACGGTTTCCTGAATAGAGTTCAAAAAAACTTCAACCTTTCCCGATATGGATATATATTCCTATAGAACTTCAATAAACAGAAATAAAACCCTTCATCAATCGAAAGCTATTCAAAAAATTGGCAGAAATCAACAGGACTTTTTTATAACGTATTGAATTACTAAAAGCGGTGGAGTTAGGGACCACCAGCAAAAGGGGGATACGATGAAACTGAAAATCATACATACAAATGACATTCACAGCAATTTCGAAAACTTTTCCAGAGCCGTGACGCTCATCAGGCAGCATGCAGATGAAAATACGATTGTTCTCGAAGCAGGCGATTTTGCGGATTTTAAAAGCATCGAATTGCAGGGCACCAGAGGGGGAGCGGCGGTCGAACTGCTTGAGTATGCAGGTTATGATGCGCTCACGATCGGTAATAATGAAATGTTCAACAGTGTGGAGACGCTTGAATACATGGCAGAAAGCAGCCCGGCACCTTTTATCAGCAATAATCTATCAAAAGCCGATCGAACGCCGGTGAGCGGTATTGTATCAAGTGCCATTCTTGAAAAGAACGGGCTGCGGATTTTGGTTACCGGTTCCTCGCCTGATATGGGAGAATTTAATGACGGCCTGAATATCCATATAAAAGATTATAAGCAGGCACTGGCTGAAGAAATGAGTCGAAATGCCGGCAACTATGACCTGTGCATCGTGTTGAATCATATCGGCACCGCCGACGATGAAGAATTGGCAAAAGAGATGGACGGGATTGATATCATCATCTCCGCCCATGATCATCAATTATATGATCAAGCTAAAGTCGTGAACGGCACCATTATGAACAGTGCCGGGTTCTATGGGCAGCACATCGGCATCCTGGAAGTGGAGTTCACGGACACCAGCCTGCACCTCATAAAGTCTATGAACCTGCCGACAGAAAAATCAACAGAAGATGATGGGGTCCGTTCGATTTTAAAACGTAACAAAGAAAAGGCGATTGAGTCGTTAAGCGCACCGCTTTACAGCCTCAATCATGGATTGTGGCATGATGTCATCGAAGAAAACCCGCTGACGAACTTGATTGCCGACGGCCTGCACGATTTACTGGATTGCGATCTCGGCCTGATCAACAGCGGAATCGTTAACGCAGGTTTATTCGATTATGTATCAGAAAAGAAATTGATTGAAATTAGCCCGTCCCCATTAAATCCCACCACTTTTGAAATCCAGGGGAAGGATTTGAAACAGGCGCTTGAAGATTCCCTTGACCCGCAGGTGTGCTTGGCCGATGGCAGAGGACCCGGTTTCAGAGGGAAATATGCGGGCAGGCTGCATGTCTCCGGGGCAAGCATTCAGCATGACGGCAAGCGGATCAAGGAGTTAATGATAGCGGGCCAGCCAGTTGAAGACGAACGCTGGTATACGGTCGCCACATCCGATTATCTTCACCGCGGGTCCGGCTACAGGACGCTTGCCAATAACAGAAATGAGAAATATCGGCCGGAATATATTCGTGATGTGATCAGAATGTATGCGAGAGATGAAGAGTTTATCAAAGAGGCTTTTGCGAATAGGTGGAGAGAAGCTGAGAGGGTTAAGGTCTAGGTCCTTCACTATAAGAATGTTTAAGAACTTCCGGTTGGCGGGGTTCTTTGTTTTTTTAAAAGGCTGTGTTAAAGCTCAATGTTGATTTTTACACTAGTTGATTGTAATGGAAGGTGCGAGACTCCGGCGGGACTAGCGGGACAGGTAAGACCCCGCAAGAGCGATAGCGATGAGGAGGGTCACCGCCCGCCCCGCGACAAAGAAGACACTGTGAGTGCGACCGAAGGGAAGCAGGAACAGATGTCGCACTTGTGCCCTTGCGTGAAAGCGAGTACCTGCAACGGAAATCAACACTAGCGTTTAACAGAGCCACAATTAAAATTAGCAACTAAAACTTTTCCTGTATCACTGTCGTCTATATTTTAAAAGACATATTCACAAGAAACGAGGGAGGGTTATGGAGCGGACTAATTATGCGATTGAGACCATGTCAAAGGACGAATTGCTGGAATATGCAATGAATGAATTTGGCAATGATGTGCTGTATCTCGCTTATTCTTATGTTAATGACTATAGAATTGCGGAAGATCTCGCCCAGGAAGCCTTTGTGAAGTTTTATAAGCGAATCGATACATTCAAATGGGAATCTTCACTTAAAACATGGCTGCTGAAAATTACAGCCAACCATTGCAAGGATTATAAAAAAAGCTGGTACAACCGGATGGTTTCTGCAGGCGGTCAATTTAACAGACTGTTAAAAGGTAAAGATCTCGGTCCTGAACAGACGATATTAAAAAGAAGTGATCAGGCCGAACTGTCTGATCGTGTGTTGTCACTGCCGATTAAATACAGGGAAGTGATCTATCTTTTTTATTTTGAAGATATGTCCTTAAAGGAAGTGGCCGACTGCCTAATCTTGAATCTTAATACGGTAAAGACCCGGATGGCACGTGCAAAGGAACTCCTGAAGAAAACATACGAAGAAGGGGGTGCCGGCTGTGGAGAATAAGCTGAAAAAACTACGCAGCAGTATGGAGAAATCCGTTTTTGACGAGTATTCGTTTGACAGCCGCAATAAAAGGGCTGTCCGGGATAAGATTTCGGGTGGAAAACAGACACAGGCAGTTAAAGTTAAGCCCTTTCTCAGTTTAGCATTTCTCTTCGGGCTTGCCGTTGTCATTTTTGCTATTGCAGGATATGGATCGGGATTGCTGCCGCTTGAAAACAGAAGTGCCGGTCCAGGAAAGGAAGTTATTCGCAATGTTGAACTGCAATTGGTTGATGTAAACGTCGAGCTGACAAATGCAGAAAACAAAATCGGCGGCATCGGTATTCAATCCGGTCCTAAAAAAGGGAAAGTGATAAGGCCGATCACTTTGTATTATACATTCACCATTAAAAACACGGGAAGTACTCCACTTGGTAAAGTTACGCAAACTGAAGATTTTTCAAATCCGAAGGGAGTCGCGGTAAAAATCGATCCATCCAATGAATTAGTTGCCGTAATTGAAGAAGCGGTTGGATTCAATGTCTATCAAACCAAAGAATACAGTGAAACAAGAATGGGGCACGGACAGCAATTCACCCCTGTTCTAAAGCCAGGCCAGGCAGGTGAATTTGTTCTGATTTATGAATTGGGTGCTCTGGAAGACAATCCGGAAATACCGCTTGCGCCTTCTGAAGAACAGTTGAACAGGATTGAAGAGCATGCCCGTCAGGCTGATCTTGTCGTTACGGTGGATAAAAATGAAATTGAACGGTTTGATTTGAGGAACCGTAAATAAACTTGGTTAAAAAGAGGCTGGGACATAACGAGTCATGCATAGAGACGAACAATAGATTTTCACGACATACTGTTTACGAATCGTCAGTTAAGCTGAAGAAACAAGTTCGTTCCATTGCGCTGCAGACACTCGCTTTCCACGGGGAGGAAGCTGAGCCTCCTCGGCTTCGCCTGCGGGGTCTCAGCCTTTCCTCTATTTCCCGTCGGAGTCGAGTGTCTTCCGCTTCATTCCACTTAGTTTTTAAAAAAAGTATGCAAAATAAAAAAATATTGAAGAGAGTAAATAAAGACCCGAACGATCAGGTAAAAGATTCGTTGAAATCTTTACCTTATCGTTCGGGTTTATCATTAGCTGAAATACTTATGTCCAGCCTCTTTCCTTTCACTGCATCTCAACAGCATTATCTGTCACTTCAGCAGGGATTGCTATGTTTTCCACCTGATTCACGTTTTTGTATGTTGCTGTTGCATCCGTCACGATTTGTGCGGTTTCACCTGCAATTTTGACATCCACATCAGCTCTCGTCACGATCGACTTCAACATCTTGTCTTCACTGATTGTCAGTTTGTAGTCAAAGCTGTTAACTTGCAGATCCTCTACTTCTGAATTCTGTGTCGCTTCTTTCAGCACATCTTGAACCAATTCTATTTCTTGTTTGTTTTTCGAGTCTTCAGTGAGATTGACAGTTAATACATAGTCGTTTCCTGACTGGGTCATTTCAAATAACTCCACGAATTTTTTCAATCTGTTCAATTCATCTTTCATGGACTCGCCGCTCGCAAGTTCTGCAAAGTCCGGATTGCTGTTTGTCGGAGTTTTGATCCACTGGCTTTCGCCAGGGACGAGAGCATAACTTGTTTCCTCATCCATATACAATTCAATGTTACCGTCGACCGTGCTCATTTTGATGTGAGTGTTGAATGGCTCTTTCACATACTCCATAGTCATATCCAGCGATTGATTCATTTTCTGGCCGTTGGCGTTTACATCGATTCCCATTTTCATATCCGCTTCGAAGCTGCTGATATCGTTATCCAATGCCCCGTTGACCAATTCCTCTTTTGTGACACCTGTGCCGCAAGCACCTAAGAAAAGCAATGATGCGAGCGAAACCAATAAAAAGTGCAGTTTCTTCATTGTTCATCCCCCTGTTCTGGTATAAAAAAGCTAAAACAAATGCATGCCCCTTTACTATATCGACTGATTAGTATATAAGTTTAGCTAAATTTGAGTGGGGTGATGACTGCTGAAAAGAAGCGGGAAAAGCATCGGAAATATCATTGACATCACGGAACGCACTGGCGAGAAAGTGATGAGCTGCCAGTATGATGCGTTCGGGAACCTGTTCACCCAAATGGCGGCGCCTTACAACGCCAATGGATTCACCGGCAAAGCTTATGATGCCAAAGCAGGATTGATGGATTACGGTGCAAGATGGTACAGCCCGAATACCGCGCGCTTCATGAGTCCCGATACATTCTCAGGCTGGCAGGACCAGCCGTTGAGCCTGAACCGGTATAGTTACACATACAACAACCCTGTGAACTTCATTGACCCAACCGGGCGGATGGTCGAACACCCTGGCGGGGGCAGCAGCGGCTGGACAGGCCAGACACTTGAAAGAGGAGATTCGGGTCCATATGTGGAAGACCTGCAAGCGATGCTTCAGGGAGCAGGCTTTTCTCCAGGAGGTATTGATGGCATTTTCGGCCAAAAAACAGAAAATGCAGTAATAAACTTCCAGCAGGCCGCCGATATAGCGGTTGACGGCATTGCAGGTCCTCAAACCTATAATGCCCTGCTCACCTACGGAAAGAGTTCCGGCGGATCAAACGGCGGTGGCTCCGGCGGCAATGAAAAAATCGGCACATGGATGGGTGAATTGCTGCGAAAAGGCGACAGGGGATCGATGGTAGAAGACCTGCAGAGGATGCTGAGCGATGCCGGATTCAGTTATATCAGCATTGATGGTGTGTTTGGAAACGAGACGGAATCTGTCGTGAAACAGTTTCAGAGAAGCAAAGGCCTAAAGAAAGATGGGCTGGCAGGTATTCAAACCTATTCAGCCCTGAAAGGGAATAATTGGAGCAGGCCGAAAGAAAAAGAAAAATCCACATCATCTACCATTCGGATGGGGCCACATGGTGTTGATTTTCCATACTATGAAAAAATAGCGAGTGAACAAGGTATTGATCAAGTTCCCCATGAAATCAGAGATGTTATTCAGTCTGAAATGACCGGAAACGCAAAAGAAGACCTGGTTGGTGAGATGATTCTTGCCATTCCTGGAGGAGGTGTAGGGGGTGTTATAGCCAGGGGCGGTATAAAAATTGGGGGAAGAATAGGTTCAAAAGTACTTAGAGGTCTTGGTAAAAAGGGTACTAGTAAAACTGTAGATGATTTAATTAAAAATGCAACACCTGGGAGAGCGACTAAGGGAAGAACTTCTCAATATGACTTATCTGGAGGGTTTGATAAAGCAGTAAAAGACTTTGAGTCATTGCAACCAAATATCACAAAAAATACTCCAGATTTAAGAGTTGGTAAATTACCAGATGGAAGAACAGTAATAGTAAGAAAGAAAAGTAGTGATGGTCGCCCAACAATTGAAATTCAAGACGGAAAAAAGAAAATTAAGTTTCGCTATTAATTGTAATAGGAGGAAGAGTATTGGAACATTGGGAAAGATGGATACCGATAAAAGGATTACCCTCAAGATTATACAATGATACTTTTATTGATAATAAAGAAGGTATAATATTAGAGTTCAGCGATGAAAATGATAAAAAGAAAATTTTAGTTAAGTTTGATGAGGGTGTATTATCCTATAGAAATACAGATGAAGGCTCATTATTGAAAAAACTAAATTATTTAGACCAACAATACGGTACAGATTTTTATAGCGAGTGGACTTTATTTAAAGTCAAAAACTCTGAATATATAAAATGGTTTCTTGAAGAGAGTTCAGGTATTTATGAGCCCAATCAACTAGAACATTATGTGTTTTTAACACCAAATGATGTAATCGAAATACTAACAACATACACTCCAAGTATCGTAATAAAGTAACATATAAAATTAATATAAATGATTGTCCCCCTTTAATAAATCTAGGGGGGCTTTTATGTGGGGAGGGAGTGCTGAATAACTCTCTCTTTAATAGTTGTATGGCGGTAACCCTTATAAGCCCTATATAGTATTTTGTCGAATTATTAAGACGTACAACAACTGTAAAATATATGCTCTATTAATGAAATGTACCTTCTCAAAATAATCACACAATCATCAGTTACTACCATTTCTTTTCCCCAAACATCTACCTTCGCTTTCTCCCTGCCTTTTTTAAAATTTTTACGTACAGGACGAAGCCCTCTCATTCGTGCCTAATCACATTCACCCAGAAAATCTTTTGAAAAAAAGACACAAAAAAAGGTAATAAGCTTCCAGCAGGCCGCCGATATAACGGTTGACGGCATTGCACTCCTCAAACCTTTAATGCCCTGATCACCTACGGAAAGAGTTCCAGCGGATTACATTTCGACTTAGGATTATGCTATCAAAATATGGGAGAAGATAAAAAGGCATTAAAGTCTTTTAAGAGATCGTTAAGAATAATTCCTCAACTAAAATTTAATGAAGGAATAAAAGAAGAAAAAGAAAAACAACTTTTAATGTATATACAAAATTTGAGTAAAGGTGTTTAAAGTGAGGTATAAAAATCGCCCATGAATAACAAGAAATATAATATTTTTATTTTCCTTTTTGTGTGTAGTATCTATATAACTATTCCATTCATTCTCTTAAACTATTATATAATTTCCAAACCATTGCTCCTGATCTTGTATATAGTCTATTTTCTTCTTTCATTGATAACAATTATTGCGATATACAATAAAAAATATGTAAAATTCAACATGATCGTTTTACCCATTATGATATTCGGAATGTATTTTTTAGTGAATCAACCTTTATTAGTACCGATCCTATTTACAGTTCCTCTTTTATTCACAAGTCTATATCAAGTTGCTTTTCGAGTGTTTTATGGGATATTGTTGATCATTTTAGTGTTCATTAACTTGGTTTTTCTCCCAATTTCCAATTTTGGCGAGCATACTACGGTAGATCAAGAAATGGCACCGAATAATCAATATCGCCTTGTCGAAAAACAAATTGATCAAGGTTTATTGGGTGGGGATAAGCAAGTGATTTTAGAAAAAGTAACTTTTGGCGTGATCAGCAAACCGATAAAAGTTGTTTATAAAGGTGAGTGGACAGAAAATATCACAATTCAGTGGGTTGATGACAGCAGCTATAATGTTAATGGAAAAGTAAAATCTGTGTTTGATTAAACGAAGGAATAAGAATTGTGGGTACCAAAGATTTTCACTCCTGAGGTCAATAGGGTATTCCATACCTCCAAACCTTTATCAAGTCCAAATGGTTTTTGGGAGCAAGAAATTACCTTTGATGGCCGAGAACCAAAACTGCTGTTTATAAGTAAGCATATTAAGTAAGTTGGCTCTTCCTATAGGTCTGTACAGTAAAGGGGATATTTAAATGAAGACCAAGAAAATGATAAAGTACTTTTTTTTAATATTTTCCATAAGTGGTCTACTCGTTACATTATCTTCCACCCTTTTTGGAAACAATGATTATGTTTTAGAACAAAAATTAACGTTAACGATCATTTTTTTACTGTTTTTTACTTTAGGCCCTTTATTTCTATATAAATTACTAACTTTTAGAATGAAATAGATTTTGATTTAATTCCAATCCTTCTGAGTTTCTTAGAAAATTCACCAGGAGGATTGGCCCTGTTTATTTCCAGAGATGGTATTTTGATAAATTTCACCACTTAGTTATTTTTGCGCTATTCTTCATAAGTTATCGTGTTATATTCACCAGCTTCGTTGCTGCTGTCCCTGAACCTGTATAAAGTACAAAATAAAAAGCGTCCTCTTCTGTCGGCCGGATGGAGCAGGACGCTTCTTATTTTTTTCCAGGGAAGTTCTCAGGCTTTTGTGATACAATGAATGTCAGTTTTGTAAGTCCTAAAAATGTAAATATAGAATAATAAATTCACCTCAAT
The DNA here is from genome assembly GCF_001644195.2 of Bacillus marinisedimentorum. Taxonomy (NCBI): domain Bacteria; kingdom Bacillati; phylum Bacillota; class Bacilli; order Caryophanales; family Bacillaceae; genus Bacillus; species Bacillus marinisedimentorum. The sequence continues at coordinate 56,641 of NZ_LWBL02000049.1, forward strand.
GATTACATGTGGAAACATTATTTAACTACACAATGAAACAAAAAGGGGAAACGATGCTGGATTATAAATTTTATGAAGGACCCAGAGAATCGGATTACGTCATCTTATTGCACGGAATTGGCGGGAGTTCAAACATTTTTTATAAGCAATTGAAAGCATATAAAAAACATTTTCATGTAGTGGCTGTCCATCTGCCGGGCCACGGGCGTTCCCCGGGTGTCCATGAATATAAAGAGGCATTTACTTTTGAGCTGGCGGCGGGTGAAATCATCAAGCTGCTTGATCACCTGAAAATCAAGAAAGCTCATTTTGTCGGCATTTCTCTTGGTGCTGTTTTGACCCATTCGATTTTGCGGAAAGCACCTGAGCGGGTAAAGTCGGCTGTATTGGGCGGGGCGATCACAAGGGTGACGGTGTTGGACAAGCTCTTGCTGGGCACCGGCCATGCTGTAAAAAATATTGTGCCGCATATGTGGATTTACAAGATTTTTGCCAGATTCATGATGCCAAGGAAGAACCACACCGAGTCCAGAAAGACCTTCATAAAAGAAGCGATGAAGATGGACAGGGACGATTTCCTGGGCTGGTTCAAAATCGCCCATACTGCTGAGCCGATTTACAGCAAGGTCCCGGAAGCCTCTGCCGACGTCCCGAAACTATATCTTTCGGGCGAGCAGGACCACATGTTTATGAAGAATGTAAAAGCTGATGTGAAGGCCGATGGAAATGCCAGAATGGTAATCTTCAAAAACTCCGGCCACATTTGCAACATTGAAAAACCGAATGAATTCAATGAACTCTCGGTTGATTTTATGCTTGAAGAAGCGGATAGACAGAAGAAACATCTGGCCTGATGAAATGGGCTGGATGCTTTTTTAGATTAAGAAAATGATAGTTTTTTGGTACCTTTATAAGCGGACGTCTTGCGCATTTGTTCTGCAGAAACCGGGTCCGTGAACATTACTTGAAACCTGCCACATAACCAGGACCTAAAATGGTGACTATCGATAGGATCAGGGCGATTTCTTCCGGTGTTTGATCGATTTCATTTTCAAGCCAGTGCTGGATGACCCCGAGGTTTGCAGAACTTACATAGGCAATGAGGTAGTCTGCCGGCACGAGCAGTTTTCCTTTTTTCAGCTGTCCTTCGAAATGAATCAGCATGTTCTTTTTCATGACTTCTTTCAGTTTAACCTGGAAAGACGGATCTCCTTTCGGGCCTAAAATCGTTTTGATGAAGCTGAGATTCTTCAGAAAATATTCGACCAATTGCAGGACATGGGGCAAGGGTTCATTTTTTTGAATGTATGCCATGGCGTTGTGCCGCCCGATTTGCTGTGTGTGTATGACAATCGCCTCTATTTCACGGAGGAGTTCATTTTCACTTTGTTCCAGCAGGTCGTACTTGTCACGGTAATGCTTATAAAAGGTTCCCCGGTTAATATCCGCTTTTGCTGTTATGTCACTGACAGTGATTCCTTCAAATCCTTTTTCCATCATCAGTTCGGTTAGCGCGTTCCGAATCATGCGCCTGGTGCGGACGATTCGTTTATCGATTTTTTGGGTTCCCAAGTTTATAACTCCTTTTCTATACAAAAGTTTTCATGCCAATGAACAAAACTTTCTATTTTGTTCGTTATCCAACAGTTTCTGATTTATTGATGATTGCTTTCTCTTCTGGACAAATTATAATGTACATGAAGAGCGTTAAGCAACAATGTGTTCACTAAATATTTTTGAATGAAAGCTGAGAAGGCATCTTACGGAAATTGTTTCTGAATGATGATGCTTAGATAGGGGGGCAATGCGATGGCATCGGCAGTTTTATTTTTTGATGAAGTGGACCGGAACAGCCTGCCTTTAGTCGGTGGGAAGGGAGCGAACCTCGGTGAGATGGCGAAGGCCGGTTTACCGGTGCCGGGTGGTTTTTGCGTAACGACGTCCGCATATAAAGAGTTTGTCGGGGCAAGCCCGAAAATGGATGGTTTGTTGAATCAACTGAATAATATGGATCCGGGTGATTTAGATCTGCTCCGGCAACTGGGAAAACAGATTCGTACTCACCTTCTTCAAATCGAGATTCCGGCCAATCTGCGGAATGGGATTATTGATGCCTGGCAATCTGTCGGGAAAGAATACAGCTATGCCATCCGTTCAAGTGCTACAGCCGAGGACTTGCCGACAGCTTCTTTTGCGGGCCAGCAGGATACGTACTTGAATATTAAAGGAAAAAATGAATTGCTGATGCATGTCCGAAAATGCTGGGCTTCACTGTTCACAGACCGTGCTATTTCATACCGTACCAAGAACGGTTTTGACCATAGCCAGGTGTATTTGTCTGTAGTGGTGCAGCGGATGGTCAATCCGGATGTCTCAGGAATTATGTTCACGGCCGATCCGGCTTCCGGAAACAGGAATGTGACATCAATTGACGCCAGCTTCGGGCTGGGGGAGGCAATCGTTTCAGGGATGGTGTCCGCGGATTTATACAAAGTGAAACACGGCGAAATCATTCAAAAAAACATCGCGGAAAAGAAATTGGCGATTTTTTCACTGCCCGGCGGAGGCACCGAAACAAAAAACCTGCCGGCAGACCGGCAAACGGAGCAGGCTTTGGCTGACTATGACATTTTGCGGCTGGCAGAGCTGGGCAAGAAGATTGAGCGGCATTTCGGTGCCCCGCAGGACATTGAGTTCTGTCTGGAGAACGGCACTGTTTTCGTCGTGCAGAGCCGTCCGATTACATCTCTGTACCCCTTGCCTGATATTCCGGAAGGGCCGCTCCGCGTCATGGTGTCATTCGGCCATATCCAGATGATGACCGACGCGATCAGGCCGCTCGGTATTTCCGTATTGCAGACGGTTTTCCCAAAAAAGTATTTCCTTGAAGCGGGCGGCCGCCTCTTTATCGACTTAACAGGCGTTTTGCGGACCGGGCCGGGGAGAAGGATTGTGCCGAAAGCACTGACCAATATGGACGAAACGATCAGCCGGGCCGTAAGTGAAGCCATTCAGCGCCCGGAATTCCTGAAATCCCCTTCTAAAAAGGGGCTGCCTATGGCCGCCATTCGTATACTGGCTCCCATTATGAAAGAAGCGTTAAAAAATCTCTATAAACGCGATCCGCAGCTGGCAAAAGGTAAAGTGGAGGATTACATCAATGAAAAATGGAAGGAAGTCCATCTCAGCCTCCAGCAAGTGAGCGGGACAAAACGCCTTGAAGCTGTCAGGCATCATTTGAGCCAGCTCGTGAAGGACGTGTTAATCATTCTTCCTTATCCTTCAGCTTTTATGATTGCAACCCTGCGGTTAAAAAGAGAACTCAACCGCTTGATGGGTACGGATCATGCACTTCATCAGCTGACCAAGTCCCTTCCCGGCAATATCATGAGCGAAATGGGCATGCAGATCGGCGACCTGGCAGATCAGGTCCGCAACTTGCCGGAGGTTGAAGCTTATTTGAGGCATGCCGAAGATAAGACCTTTTATGAAGGGCTTTCGAAGGTTTCAGGCGGTGAGGGATTTAAAGCTTCCTTTCAGAAGTTTATCGATCGATACGGCATGAGGGGCGCGGGTGAAATCGATATATCTTCCCCGCGCTGGCGGGAAAAACCGACCCTGCTCGTCTCGGCGATTTTAGGTCATGTACGAACGCTGAAGCAGGGGGAACACAGGAAAAAGTTCAAGCAGGGTGAACAGGAGGCCCTGGCTTCAAAACAGGAAATTCTTCACCATGCCGGCCGATTAAAGGAAAAGCGGCTCAATCGCCTCATTGAAGTCTACCGCTATATGGGAGGGCTGCGGGAACATCACAAGCATTTGATCACGATTGTTTTTGATGAGTGTAAAACAGCTATTTTAGACGAAGCAGAGACACTTGTCCGGCAGGGGATCCTGCGTGAAACAGAAGATGTGTATTTCCTGACTCTCGATGAATTGATTTTGCTGTCAAAGGGTGAACTCAACAAGGATGTCACAGCACTTATTGAAGAACGGAAAGAGCAGCATGCGCGGAACGAGAGCTTAACCCAGCCGCGGGTAGTGACAAGTGAAGGGGAAATCTTAACAGGGGCCCCGCGGCAAGGGAAATTTCCTCCGGGGGCGCTGGTCGGGAGCCCTGTATCGGCCGGAGTGGCAGAAGGCCGGGCCCGGATTGTATCGAAGCCGGAAAATGCCCATCTGAATGAAGGTGAAATCCTTGTAGCACATCATACCGATCCGGGCTGGACCCCATTGTTTCAAACAGCTAAAGCACTCGTGACCGAAGCGGGCGGGCTGATGACACACGGTTCTGTCGTCGCCAGGGAATATGGCATGCCGGCGGTGGTCGGGCTGGATGAAGCGACGAAAAGAATCAAGGACGGGCAGCTGATCAGGGTGGATGGAGATTTGGGGATTGTGGAGATTATTTCTGAGGAAACAGAATAGGTGCCACTGGCATGGAGTATCAATGAAAAATCGACTGAATTTAATTTCTTGCTGAAAGCGGCAGAAAACCGGATAAGCATCTTGCCTGATGAGACCGGGCGGGGTGCTTTTTTATATTCCGGGGTAAAGTTGTTCCTTACATGTTTTACCGCCCTGAAAAACGGGGATTTCTCATTCGAAAACTTCAGGGGGAATTTCGATGGAACAACTGAGACTTTTATACATAATGCTATCTTCTTTTCTGATCACGTTCTTTTTTGCTGCTGCAGCCCATGCAGAAACAAACGGCACCGTCACGGTCTTATCCTTTGATGGCATGCGGGATGACCTTGTCGACCGCTATGTCTCTGACGGCAAACTGCCGAATATCGAAAAGATCATGAAAAATGGAACAAAAGCCAAATATGCCCGGACAATTTCCCCTTCGCTCACTGCCCCTTCGCATGCGGCAATTGCAACGGGTGCGACGCCGGATGACACAGGGTTTGTGAGCAATAAGTGGAAGGATACCGACCAAGAGCAACAAAATACTGATGCAGCGTTTGCGAGTGAACTGGGTGTGCCTGCTGTGTGGCAGGAGGCCCGCAAGCATGGCAAAACAACGGCGACCGTTGCGTTCGCGGGTGCAAATCCCAGGGCGGAAAAACAGGCCGATTACTCGATTTACTATGGGGAGACATGGGCTCCAAGCAATCTCGAGAGTTTGCGGTTCACACATGCTTCCGGCTGGAAAGGGGCTCCGGAAAGTGAAGTGCCGCTGAAAGAAGCCCAATTCACGATTTCTATTCAGGGGAAACGTGACCATGTTGTTCATGTTCTTGCTGCTGGAACATCCAGCAGTTACAATCGGTTCATTTTGTCAGAAGATAAGCAAGTGGATGAACAGGATGAAGTTGTCGAACGTCAAGAGTGGGGGGCACTTGCGCTTAAAGTCAAAACAGGAAAAAGCGCCGGCTTCTGGTTCAAGTTGAAACAGGCGGATAAAGAACTTAAGGGTGTGAAAATGTACCGGACAGCCGTGACTTCTGCCGTATATGACGGACCTGAAGATTTCGCACAAACCATTACAGGCAAATTCGGATTTTTCCCGGCTCAGGATGATTCAGAAGCACTGGAAAAGGGCTGGATCTCACGCTCGGAATACGAGGAGATCAGCTCCCGGTTTGTGACGTGGGTGACGGATGTCTCACTTTTCATCAAGGAAAGGTACCGTCCGGATTTACTCATGTTTTATGCTCCCCAAATCGATCATGAAGAACATCAATTTTTAATGGAGGATGAGCGGCAGCCGGATTACTCCAAGGCCAATGCCAGGAAAAATATGAAGTATATCGGATGGGCGTATAAACTGGCGGATGAAACAGCCGGCAAAACGTATGATTCCCTCGGTAAGGACGACCGGCTGCTGATTGTGTCCGATCACGGGATGGAGCCTGTGCATACCGCCGTTTATCCGAATAAAATCCTGAAGGATGCCGGGTTGCTCGCAGTTGATGAAAAGGGACGAATTGAGTATGAAAAGTCGAAAGCATACGTGATTACAAATGGCGGTGCTGCACATGTTTATGTGAAAAATGACAATGAACGGCTGAAAGAAAAAGTGCAGCGCCTATTTGCGGAAGTGAAGGTTAAACCGGGATATGGCACGCTGTCAGCCGCCAAAAAGAATGTATCGGATATGGAACTGAAACAGTCCGGTTTTGACTTCAGCCTTGGAACATTTAAGGGTTACGTAAAAAATGTGTTCGCGGCCATATCTGAAAATAAAGTCAACCCATTTGAAAAAGTGACAGAAATAGGTGCGCGTGAGTCTGTGAAGCATCCGCATGCCGGTGATTTGCTTCTTATAACGAAACCGGGCTTTGCGATGGAAGAAGGCCATAAAGACTTGGCATCTCCGGCAGCCGGACTTGGAACACACGGAGGAGACCCGGATCGGAAGAAGCTGCACGCTGTCTTTTTCGCAGCCGGAAAAGGGGTGGAAAAAGAAAGGACCATCGGCCCTGTTTCAACGCTCGATATCGCCCCGACAATCTATGAAATGCTCGCCATCCGGGTTCCTGAGTTTGTGGAAGGGAGTCCGATCCGTCAGGTAGTGGACCCTTAACCACCTGATTCGGCGTATAATGATCTGCTTAAATCGGGATAGGGACCATTTACCACAAGTCAGTAGATTACAGGCTGATCATAGGGACTTTGCTTCTTTCCTTCGTGAAAGAGCCGGTTTTCTGTCATAGACCGGCTCTTTTATTTGTTCACAGAATAGGAGGTTGTAATCGCGGGCCAGGATATATTCCTTTGAAATGGCCATTTTTAAAAAACATAGATTAGTGTACATGCGCTTCTGTCGCCGCATAACGGAGCATTTTCTATAAAGATACATTTTGCCGTTCGGCGGTGTTAAAAAAGATCCTGGATAAAGAGTAATTTATATTGTCCTCTGTATCACGGTTGGAGGTCACGTAAAAATCTAAATCTTAAAAAGCTTTACTATCCATGATTATCAGCCGATAAAATACGTGAGTCTGTTATTTACAGATATGGGTATTATTGTTGGTGAATACAGATGCAAATTTGTTTGGACATCTTAGAAGGAGGAATTTATTACGGGTTTATTATGTCATAGGACGTGTGTATTTTTATTGATTTTGATTACATTGAGAACTCGAACACAGGGGGCAGGCATCCATGGAGAAAACGCCATTTCTTAAACGGTTCTTCAGCAGAGGGTCAAGTTTACAAATGAAGTTAACCGTAACCATAGTTATATTATTATTTTTGATTATTTCACTACAATCAACAATCATCGGTGTTGCATCTCTTTTTTTGGAAAATACACTGGCAGTAAATTTTGCTTCAGCCTTAATCAGTATATTCCTCGGATCTTTCGGAGCTTATTTTGCCATTCGGTTTTTAATAAAGATACCTTTGCAGAGGCTTACTGGCCTGGCAGACGATCTGCTTAACAACAATTTCACAAACAGGGTAGAAATCCATACGAAAGATGAACTTGGACAGCTTGGAATGGTATTTAACGAACTTGCCGGCCAGATGCAGGAATTGATAACAAAGATTCTTGCTTCCAGCAGCGAGCTAAATGAGCAATCGGAACTGCTCGAGGCACATTCAAACGAGAGCAAAGCATCATCTTACCAAATCGCTGCCAGCGCCCAGCAAATGTCGGCAGGAAGTGAACAGAATGCAAGCCAAATAAAAAGTATTTTGGAGCAGTTTAATGAAATGGTCTCAGCATCACAGCAAATCGCTTCCAGTGTGGAGTCAGTCGATCATTCATCAACGAGAGTGATAGCTGCTGCACAAGAAGGTGATCATTCTATAAAAAGCACACTGGAGGAAGCAACACAAACCCAGGAACGGCTTAATGAAACGGTTGCCAGTGTCGAAAATCTATATCGGCAATCAGATGAAGTCAATACGATCGTGGATATGATTAAAGATATTGCCGGACAGACTAATTTGCTGGCATTGAATGCCGCCATTGAGGCTGCTCGTGCCGGTGAAGCGGGACAAGGTTTCAGCGTCGTCGCTGATGAAGTAAGAAAATTGGCGACCCAATCGAACGACTCTACTGAAAAAATCCAGATTCTGATTTCAGATATCCAAAAAGGCATCCAATCCATTGTGGATATGATTAAATTAAATGGAGATGAAATGAAAAAAGTTGTTGAATTTGTAAAACATACCGAATTGACAATTGAACAAACAAAAAGTTCGATGCTCGCTATCAAATCCGAAATTGAAGGCATCAACGCTTCTTCACAGGAGCTTGTTTCAAGTTCTGAAGAAATGGAAAAGTCGTTTGGAACGATTGCTGAAGTCATGGAAGAATCGAAGGCAGGCACTGAGGAAGTTGCTGCTTCGACTGAACAGCAAATATCTTCGATGGAACACCTCAATCAAATGAGCAAGTCCCTGCATCAGCTATCCAGGGATTTCAGCATTCTTGTTAAAGATATTGAAGTGTAAAAAGAGATAAAGCCCAACTCCGGTTATGGGGGAATTAAAAAATTTATGAATTCAAATTAAATTCACGGAAACTTTATGAATAACACCGTTTTTGCTATTTACAACAAATGACAGGGCATTTACTATTAGAGTGACATCAGGAGAAACGGGGATTGGGGATGAAAACAAGCAGCAAGATTGTTTTGGTTTTATCATTACTTTTTAATTTGGCCATTGTTAGCGGAGTTGGCGTTTATGTTAAAAATAACGGTTCAGCCGGTGTCCGGGCAACAATCAGCGAATTGCTGAATGGACAAGCAGAAATACATGCTCAGGCGGACAGTTATGTGCCGAACAGCCATCATCTCAACCGCAGCTCGACATTTGACATTATGCCGCCTGAAGAAAATGCGATCGTTTTTTTAGGGGACAGCATCACCCAGCGCAATGAGTGGGCAGAACTGTTCCAGCATAGCAGCATCAAAAACAGGGGCATCGACAGTGACCGCACGTATTCGATCGTTCACCGGCTGAATCCTGTCATCAAAGCAAAGCCGGATAAAGTTTTTATAATGGTGGGAATTAACGATTTAAGGGAAGGGCGGAAGGTTGCTGATATTACCGCAGACTATGACATGATTCTTTCCCGTTTGAATAATGGTACTCCAGATACTGAGATTTTCATCCAGAGTGTCCTCCCAGTGAACAACACGACATTTTATAAAAGGACGGACAACCGTTATGTAAGGGCACTGAATGTGGCATTGAATGACCTTTCAGATAAATACTCAGCCGTCTTTATCAACTTATATCCGCAGTTTTTAGCGCCGTCGGGAAAAGAATTGAATCCAGATTTTACGTATGATGGACTTCACCTGAATGGAGAAGGGTACCTTTTGTGGAAACACATGATTGAAGAGTATGTTACTGACGAACGAACGGCCGGGTAGCACCCGGCCGTTCGTTTTTACACATCAATTAAGGAGTTTCAGCAGCACGGTGATCACGGCGGAAATGCCCAGGAACCCATACATGAAGTATCCGATGATCCGGATTCCGAGCGGCAAGGATTTCATGGCAGGGCGGGAAGAGGGATAGCCTTCAATCTTCGTCAAATGGCCGGTGGCATCATTGAAAGAGTTTTTTTGGCCCATTAGTTATGCACCCCTTCTATGTAAAATACTGTTAACTTATTATATCATGCCAAAGCCAGGATTGGTTATGTGACCTTTTCAGCAGGGTGAAGCCATTATAAAAAATGAAAAACAAACTTTTTTCATTTTTCCGTGTCTGCCCGTTTACATTTTTCCAATAATGCCATATACTACGCAGTAGATACTCTTTATTTCACCAAAAGGGAGGTATGTGTTATGGAAATTGCAGAGATGATGGAACCTATTGTTAATTTCATAGCACAGCCTGCCGCGAAATAGAGGGGTTGCACGTTATTGTCAGTGTCATGATGAATCCTTTTATAGCCGTGGGCTGTGTCGCCATGCACGCCGACGGCCTTTTTTTGTCCAATTTTCCGGGACTGCGCCTGCGCGCAGTCTCTTTTATTGGTTTGGAAGCGCTGCCTGTATTCAGCTGTGTTTCCGGAGATCCATTTATTTCAAGGAGGAAATGACATTGATAAAAACGATTGAACAGTACGGTTGGAATGAAACATGGAATACACATTTTGAACAATATGAAAATGAAGGTTATATACCCGGACGGGTGGCACTGGAACATAAGAGAAGCTACCGTGTCCTGACTATGCACGGTGAACTGCTCGCTGAAGTATCGGGCCGGATGCGGTTTGAAGCGGGGGAGCGGGAAGACTTTCCTGCCGTTGGCGACTGGGTCGCTGTTTCGGCAAGGCCGGATGAGGGGAAGGCGACGATCCACGCGATATTGCCGCGGGCGAGCAAGTTTTCGCGTAAAGCGGCGGGACGGACGACTGAAGAGCAGATTGTAGCTGCAAATGTCGACACCATTTTCCTTGTCAACGCTTTAAATCAGGATTTCAACGTCCGCAGGCTTGAGCGTTATCTCGTCATGGCGTGGGAGAGCGGAGCAAATCCGGTGATTATTTTGAGCAAAGCAGACTTGTGCGATGATATTGCTGAGAAGGTCAGGGAAGTTGAGGCAGTGGCTTTCGGTGTCCCTGTGCATGTCATCAGTGCTGTTGAAGACAGCGGAATGGAAGAGCTTGATTCCTATCTTGCAGCCGGCAATACTGTTGCGCTGCTCGGTTCTTCAGGTGCCGGCAAGTCAACCCTGACAAATCGGTTGTTCGGAAGTGAAGTTCAGCTTGTAAAGGAAATCAGGGAAGAGGACGGCCGCGGGCGCCATACGACAACCCACCGGGAGCTGATTGTGCTGCCGGGCGGCGGGCTTGTCATCGATACGCCGGGCATGCGGGAACTGCAGCTGTGGGAAGCGGATGAGAGCCTTGGCACAAGCTTCAATGATATCGAAGAGCTTGCCGGGAATTGCCGGTTCCGGGACTGCAGCCACAATTCCGAACCGGGATGTGCGGTAAAGGCTGCGATTGATGACGGGTCGCTTGAAGAAAAACGCTATGAATCGTATGTGAAGCTGCAAAAAGAACTTGCTTTCCTTGAGCGGAAAGCAGACAAGAAAGCCCAGCTCGAAGAAAAGGAGAAGTGGAAAAAGATTGCCGGGGACCGTAAACGGTTCCACCAGAGATAGGTTAAGAGGAGCTGCCCTGGATAAGCGGGGCAGCTCTTATTTTTTGTTAAATGTTTTATAGTAGGATTCTGTCTCAGTCCGTACGGTACATCCGTTTCTTTGGAATACCTTTTGCATTTTCGTGTTGGCCCGGTGGGTGCCGCCTGCATAGTGGGAGGCTCCCATTTCCTTCAGTTTGCCAAGGGACTGTCGGTGGATTTCAGCGCTTTTTCCAGTGCCCCTTGACTCCGGAAGCAGTCCGAAATAAAACAGCCTGCCTTCGTCAATGGTGCCCGGTTCGATGTGCGGCATGGAGATGGCGATTGCGTTTCCATCTTCATAAATGGCATTGCATGTCCTTTTCCAGTCAGGCCCGAGTTCGCGCCTGACGGATTCCAGGTGCTCCGCAATCGGCAGGGTCGACGGTGCGTTATCGGAGCCTGACATCGCCTGTTCCCAGAGCGACATGAATTTCTCTTCAGTCAAGTTCTTGTCTTCGAGTGACCTCCACTCATAGCGGTCCGGCGCATTTGCGTCAACGTTTTTCAGATCCAGGTATACTTCAACCCGGGATGCGTAATGTTTAAATCCGGAAGCCTTGAGCATTTCTGAAAGGGCTGGAAAATATGGAGTCTTTGCATTGAGTAGAAACCCTATCCGTTTTACATCCAGTTTTTCGGTGTACTCCATCAGTTCCTGGAGCTTGTTTTCATACGCTGCTTTTGTAAAATTGGTTATCGGCCGCACTTCTTCGATTTGGATTGATATCGGCAGGCCGTTGAGAATGTTGAAAGAATCGCCGAACAGTCTTTTTATTGTGTTTGTTGGTTCCATTATAATCACCTTTGTATTGATTGTTTTTATAGGTGGCTGTGGTTTTAAACCATTACATTAATATGAAAGTGGGCGTGGTTTAAGTTCTCGTAATGTGGGCTTCCCTCTTCATGTGGGGATAAAAGCCGGGTTTAGGTTCCTGTATTTTCTTTGTTGAGTTGATTAAGGGTACTGAATGTTGATTCATTGCTTGTAATGCTGAGTTAGCTTCGATTATAGGGACTGAATTCCGATTCAGTGCCCGTAATGCAGCCTCCGTTCACCATTAGAGGCACTGAATTCTGATTCAGTGCCCGTAACGCAGCCTTCGTTCCCGATTAGAAGCACTGAATTCTGATTCAGTGCCCGTAATGCAGCCCTCGTTCCCGATTAGAGGCACTGAATTCTGATTCAGTGCCCGTAATGCAGCCTCCGTTCCCGATTAAAGGCACTGAATTCTGATTCAGTGCCCGTAATGCAGCCCTCGTTCCCGATTATAAGCACTGAATTCTGAATCAGTGCCCGTAATGCAGCCTCCGTTCCCGATTAGAAGCACTGAATTCTGAATCAGTGCCCGCAATGCAGCCCTCGTTCCCGATTAGAGGCACTGAATTCTGAATCAGTGCCCGTAATGCAGCCTTCGTTCCCGATTAGAAGCACTGAACCCCTATTCAGTCCCTGTAATGTAGTCTTCCTGCATTATAGGCACGGAAGCCGTGTTCCCGTGCCTATAAAGCATCCTTGTCCTCCATTATAGGCACGGAAGCCGTGTTCCCGTGCCTATAAAGCATCCTTGTCCTCCATTATAGGCACGGAAGCCGTGTTCCCGTGCTTATAAACCATCCATGTTCTTCATTATAGGCACGGAAGCCGTGTTCCCGTGCTTATAAACCATCCATGTTCTTCATTATAGGCACGGAAGCCGTGTTCCCGTGCTTATAAACCATCCTTGTTCTTCATTATAAGCACGGAAGCCGTGTTCTCGTGCCTATAAAGCATCCTTGTCCTCCATTATAGGCACGGAAGCCGAAATCCCATGCTTATAAAGCATCCTTTCCCATCACTATAGGCACGGGAACAGTATTCCCGTGCCTATAATTCCCTCATTGACCTGATTACAGGAACCGACTCTCCGTTCACTGCTTCCACAAAACACACTGAACCCTCTTTCAGGTCCAGAATGCTGTCTGTACAAAAAATATAGGCGTTAAAATCGATACACCGCTCAGATCCAATCCTCATGAGGCATACCCGCCCCTAAATAACTTCTCCACTATAAATCAAAGCCCCTTGTTCCGTCCTTTCCACTCCCTCATTCTACTTTCACGTGCACCGCCTGAATAGCATTATATCCATATCCTTTCCGGTTCCAAAAGGCCTCTGCCGGCTGAGTCCTGCCGGCGGAGTCAGACGCCCTGGCCCTGATTTCATACTCCCCGGGTTCTCTCACTTCCCAGTCGATGCTCCACTTTGTCCAGGCGTACTGTTCATTTGCCGGTTTGCTTAACCCTGCCTGATTCCATGTCTGGCCGCCGTCCAGGCTGATGTCCACTGCTGTGATTTCTCCTTCACCAGACCATGCAATCCCTTTGATCTCATGTATGCCGGTATTCAGAATTTCGTAGTCCAGCGGTTTTTGGATGATTGAATTGACATGAGTTGTCGTTACAGGAAATTTGTCCCAGTCGCTGTCGGGGTGGGGATAATAGTTATAATCGATTGACTGGAAGGGTCCCTGGAACTTATGATCGATGACCGTTATTCGTTTCACCCATTTTACCGAGGACATAGCGTACCATTGCGGGACGATAAGGCGAAGGGGGAATCCATGCTTAAATGAGAGAGGCCTGCCATTGTATTCATAGGCAAGAATCGTGTCTGGATGCAGTGCTTTTTCAACCGGCAGGCTGCGGGCAAAGGGAACCGTTCCATCCATATCTGTCCGTTCTCCTTTATCCCATCCTTCAAAAACAACCTCTTTGGCTGAAGATGACAGACCTGTCATGGAAAAAAGATGATGCAGCGGCACTCCTGTCCAGCGGCCCTCTCCGATTGCGCCGTCTTCCCATTGCTCGCCGAATACTGCCGGCTTGAAGTTTGCCCGTTTATTACCTGCACATTCCAAAACAGCTGTAATGGTTTTTGAATGCATGGAGTGGAAGTCCTGATAGCGGAACAAGTAAGGCTGCCGGACAAGCCCGCTGATAAGCAGATGTCCGGCAGGGCTCACGTTTTCCGGGTAAGCGAAATGGTTGCGCCGGTAAAAAAGCTTCCCGGGAATATGATCACTGTGCAAGAAATGAATCGGCGCCTCCTGATTTTCCGGATGAAGGCTTCTTGTTGTTAAGTAAGGCCGGATCTTTTTCATCTGAATTCCTCCCTCTGGCATTTTATTAAGGAAGTCATTTTTATATGAGTGAGCAGGTGGAAGAGATTGCTTAGAGAAAAAAATGAAAATTTTTAAAAAATTCTCTTGCGTTTAAAGCGCTTTCCATTGTAAAGTGGTAAAAACAATGATCAATTGAATAGTCTGACCGACACTTATCAAGAGAGATGGAGGGATCTGGCCCTGTGATATCTCAGCAACCAGCCTGAAAAGGCCCGGTGCTACGTCCAGCCAGGCAGAAGCCTGGGAGATAAGGGGAAATACATGAATCTGTAAAGCCTCTTCTTCCAGAAAAGGCTTTTTTTATTATATTTACTGTTTGCTGCGTTAAAGCGATGAACGTTTTCGGATAGTGGCGGCAATTCTGGCATTTCCATCATGACAACAAGGAGGAGAACGTATGGGACAGCATACAGATACAATTTTGGCACAGATCGGCAACAGGACAGATGAAAAAGGGGCAGTCAACCACCCTGTTTATTTCTCGACTGCATACCGGCATGAACAGGTCGGACAGACGGGCGGCTATGATTATACACGTACCGGCAATCCGACGAGGGAAGTGGCGGAAGATGCGATTGCCCGTCTTGAAAATGGGGATGAAGGATTCGCGTTCAGTTCAGGGATGGCAGCGATACAGGCCCTCATTTGCTTGTTCGCGCCTGGAGACGAATTGCTTGTATCGGCCGATTTGTACGGCGGCACATACCGGCTTTTTGAAACGAGCTGGAAGCAATACGGCATCAACATACAATATGGAAAAACAGTTGAGGATTTTGCGGAAAGAAGAACGGCAAACACAAAGGCGGTTTTCCTGGAAACGCCGACGAACCCGTTGATGGAAGAAGTGAGCATCAGGGAGGCGGCCGAGTTTGCGAAAGAACACGGGCTGCTTTTGATTGTCGATAACACTTTTTACACGCCGATCCTGCAAAAACCGCTCGACGAAGGGGCGGATATCGTCATCCACAGTGCGACGAAATATCTTGGCGGTCACAATGATGTACTGGCGGGTTTGCTTGCAGTAAAAGGGGAAGAAATTTGCGGGCAAATCTGCAGCTACCAGAACACGAGCGGCGCTGTCCTGTCACCTTTTGATTCCTGGCTGCTGGCGCGCGGGATGAAGACATTATCGCTCCGGATGGAACGGCATGAATACAATGCCAAACGGATTGCGGCGTTTTTGGCGGAACGGGAAGAAGTGACGGATGTCCTTTACCCGGGGCGCGGCGGCATGCTGTCGTTCCGGCTGGAAAAAGAAGAATGGGTGGAGCCGTTACTGCAGCACCTCCGCTTGATCACTTTTGCGGAAAGCCTCGGCGGCCCGGAAAGCTTCATCACGTACCCGGCCACACAGACCCATGCGGATATCCCGGAGGAAATCAGAACCGCTAACGGGGTCTGCAACAGGCTGCTCCGCTTCTCCGTCGGGATTGAACATGTATATGATTTGATAGACGATCTTGAACTTGCTTTCAGCGGCATGAAAGAGGCAAAGGCGGTCCAATAAAAAGGAGAGGAGTGGGAAGCATGGGATTTTTGAAAGATTTACAGGATGGTATTTTAATAGGTGACGGGGCGATGGGAACTCTGTTATATACGAACGGAATCAGTACCTGTTTTGAAGAATTGAATGTCACGAAGCCTGACGATGTGCTGAATGTCCATAAAGCGTATGTGAACGCCGGCGCGAATGTCATACAGACGAACACATACGGCGCGAACCGCATCAAGCTCGCCCGGTACGGACTGGAAGACAAAGTTTCGGAAATCAATACAGCGGCAGCAAAACTCGCCAAACAGGCAGCAGGGGAAAAAGCATACGTGTTAGGCACCATCGGCGGCCTGCGCGGCATCCGGAAAAGCGAGGCATCACTGGCAGAAATCAGGGCCAGCTTTACTGAGCAGGCAGAGAGCCTGTTGAGCGAGAAAGTTGATGGTCTTCTCCTTGAAACGTATTATGATTTTGAAGAGCTGACAGAGGTTGTGAAATTGGCGCGCAAAACCACTGATTTGCCGATCGTCGCCCATGTTTCCCTGCACGAAGCCGGCCGGCTGCAAAACGGGATGAGGCTTGCAGATGCGTTCGCTGAACTAGAAAAACTTGGCGCTGATGTGATTGGCCTTAACTGCCGTCTCGGCCCTTATCATATGATTCAGGCGCTGGAGCAGGTGCCGCTCCCTGAGCAAGCGGTCCTGTCGGTTTATCCGAACGCCAGCCTGCCGGATTTTGTGGATGGGCGGTTCGTGTATGAAACCGAGACGGCGTATTTTGAAGAGGCGGCCCGTTCATTCCGCGAACAGGGTGCGCGATTGATCGGAGGCTGCTGCGGGACGACGCCTGAACATATCGAAGCGATGGCCGATGCCTTAAGAGGGCTTGTGCCTGTGAAACATAAAGAAGTGATTCTTCCGGAAACAGAAACGGAACCGCCTGCTCATACATTGATAATCGACCGACGCCGCAGGTCTCATCTGCATGAAGCGGTGCAAAGCAAGCGCTCGGTCATTGTTGAACTGGATCCGCCGAAACACCTGGAAACGGAGTCGTTCATCGAAGGGGCCCGGGCGCTCAAAAAAGCAGGCATTGACGCGCTGACAATGGCCGATAATTCACTGGCTTCCCCGCGCATCAGCAACATGGCTGCTGCAGCGATTTTAAAAGAGCAGGTAAAAGTCCGGCCGCTCGTGCATGTCGCATGCCGCGACCGCAACCTGATCGGAACCCAGTCCCATTTGATGGGATTGCATATGCTTGGCATTGACCAGATTCTTGCTGTTACGGGTGACCCGGCCCGGGTCGGCGATTTTCCGGGTGCTTCATCCGTTTTTGATGTCTCCTCATTTGAATTGATCGAATTGATGAAGAAAATGAATGAAGGCTATTCGTATTCGGGGCAGCCGCTGAAGGAAAGGACGAGGTTCTCCGTTGCGGCCGCTTTCAATCCGAACGTGAAGTATCTTGACAGGGCGGTGGATCGGCTCCGCAAAAAAGCGAGAGCAGGTGCGGACTACTTCATCAGCCAGCCGGTCTACAGCGAGAAGCAGCTGATTGAAGTCCATGAAGCGGTAAAGGATCTTGATGAACCGGTATATATCGGCATCATGCCGCTGACAGGCGCCCGAAATGCTGAATTCCTCCACAATGAGGTCCCGGGGATCAAGCTTTCCGATGATATCAGAAGGCGGATGGCCCTGACAGAAGGCGATAAGGAAAAAGCAAGGCAGGAAGGCCTCGCCATATCCAGGTCGCTGATTGACGCAGCTTATGATTTATTCAATGGAATTTATTTGATCACACCGTTTATGCGGTATGATTTAAGTGTCGAATTGACGGAATATATCCATGAGAAGGACCGGTTGAAGAAGGCGGAAAGGGAGATGACACATGGCAGATAACACAGCATTGTTTCAGCAGCAATTGAAGAAAAAAATACTGGTCATCGACGGGGCAATGGGAACGATGCTCCAGGATGCGGAGCTGACCGCGGAAGATTTCGGCGGGCCCGAATTCGAAGGGTGCAATGAAATCCTGACGGAGACCCGGCCGGATCTTCTTCTCCATATACACCGGACATATTTGAAGGCAAAAGCTGATATCATCGAAACGAATACGTTCGGTGCGACAAGCATTGTCCTTGCTGAATACGATATCGCAGACAGGGCTTACGAGTTGAATGTGGAGTCGGCAAAGCTTGCCCGCCAGGCAGCAGACGAATTCTCGACTGATGAGTGGCCGCGTTTTGTCGCGGGATCGATGGGCCCGACAACAAAGACACTGTCCGTAACCGGCGGCTCGACGTTTGAAAAAATGGCCGATGCATACGAAGAGCAGGCCCGCGGCCTGATTGACGGCGGCGCCGACCTGCTTTTGCTTGAAACGAGCCAGGATATGCTGAATGTAAAAGCAGGTTTCAACAGCATTGCACGGGCATTCGAAAAGACCGGCAAAAAAATTCCGCTCATGCTGTCCGGAACGATTGAACCGATGGGGACGACGCTTGCAGGACAGAATATCGAAGCATTCTATCTGTCAGCCGAGCATATGGAGCCTGTTTCAGTCGGATTGAACTGTGCGACAGGCCCGGAGTTCATGACGGATCACTTGCGGACACTGTCAGGCCTTGCGACTGCAGCAGTGAGCTGTTACCCGAATGCCGGGCTGCCTGACGAAGAAGGCCATTACCATGAGACGCCGGAATTGCTCGCCAAAAAACTGGCGGCTTTTGCGGAAAAAGGCTGGGTGAACATTGTCGGCGGCTGCTGCGGCACAACACCCGCGCATATCGAAGCGATCGCAGAAGCGGTAGGTGAGTATGAGCCGCGGCAAATCCTCGATCATACCCATGGCCATGCTGTTTCCGGAATTGAGCCGCTGGTATATGACGAATCGATGAGGCCGCTCCTTGTCGGTGAACGGACGAACGTCATCGGCTCGAAGAAATTCAAGCGGCTTATCCGCGAGGAAAAGTTCGAGGAAGCATCTGAAGTCGCACGGGCCCAGGTGAAGGCCGGCGCCCATGTTATCGACGTATGCCTCGCTGATCCCGATCGGGAAGAGGTCCAGGACATGGACCGGTTCATCCGTGAGGTTGTCAAAAAGGTGAAAGTGCCGCTCGTAATCGATTCAACTGATGAAGATGTCATTGAGCGGGCCCTTCTCCATTCGCAGGGCAAGGCGATCATAAACTCGATCAATCTTGAAGACGGGGAGGAGCGGTTTGCCGCTGTTGTCCCTCTTTTGAAAAAATACGGCGGTGCGGTCGTCGTCGGAACAATTGATGAAGAAGGAATGGCGGTGACAGCTGAACGGAAACTTGAAGTCGCCCGCCGTTCCCATGATCTGCTTGTCAATAAGTACGGCCTCCAGCCATCAGACTTGATTTTTGATCCGCTTGTATTTCCGGTCGGAACAGGAGACGAGGAATATATAGGATCGGCGGAGGCGACAGTTGAAGGCATCAGGCTCATTAAAGAAGCACTGCCGGAGTCACTGACGATCCTGGGTGTAAGCAACGTATCTTTCGGCCTTCCTCCGGTCGGTCGTGAAGTGCTGAATGCAGTTTACATGTACCATTGCACAAAAGCGGGCCTTGATTATGCGATCGTCAATACGGAAAAGCTGGAGCGCTATGCTTCCATTCCTGAAGAGGAAGTGAAGCTTGCCGATGACCTGCTTTTCAATACGAATGACGAGACCCTTGCTGCGTTCACGGCTTTTTACCGCGGGAAGAAAAAGGAATCGAAGGTGCAGTCTGAATCGCTGACGCTTGAAGAAAGGCTCTCTGCCTATATCATTGAAGGAACGAAAGAGGGCTTGTATAAAGATCTTGACGAAGCGCTCGAAAAATATGAAGACCCGCTTGATATCATTAACGGGCCGCTGATGGACGGGATGGCCGAGGTAGGCCGCCTTTTCAACGACAACCAGTTGATTGTGGCCGAAGTGCTTCAGAGTGCCGAGGCAATGAAAGCGGCCGTCAGCCACCTTGAACCGTATATGGAAACGAATGATAACAGTTCGTCCAAAGGAAAAGTGCTGCTTGCCACCGTAAAAGGGGACGTCCATGATATCGGCAAAAACCTCGTAGATATCATTTTGAGCAACAATGGCTTTAACGTTGTCGATCTTGGCATTAAGGTGACGCCTGCAGAGCTGATCGAAGCGATCCGCAATGAAAAGCCGGATCTGCTCGGCCTTTCCGGACTGCTCGTCAAATCGGCACGGGAAATGGTCATCACCGCCCAGGACTTGAAGGCGTCGGGAATCGAACTGCCAATTCTTGTCGGGGGCGCAGCTTTATCCCGGAAATTCACGGACGGCAAAATCGCTCCGGAATACGGAGGCCCGGTCATTTATGCAAAGGACGCTATGCAAGGTCTTTCCCTTGCGAACGACCTGCAAAATGAAAGCAGGCGCGCCGGTTTGCTTGAACAAATTGGTGAAAGGCAGAGCCGCCAGGCCGCAAAGGCTCCCGCGGCAGCATCCGGATCTGCGACGGCCGTCGCTGTAAAAACGAAAAAGGCTGATATCGCCGAAGCACCTGTTTACGTCCCAAAGGACACAGACCGGCATATTTTGAAGGATATTCCCGTCGCGCACCTGCTTCCCTACGTGAACATGCAAATGCTGCTCGGCCATCATCTCGGTTTAAAGGGAAAAGTCAATGAGATGCTCGCCGATAAACACGAAAAAGCGGTCGTACTGAAAGAAGTGATCGATGGTATTCTGGCCGAGCATGAAGCGGAACCTATTTTTGAACCGGCCGGTGTGTATCAGTTCTTCCCGGCCCAGGAAGACGGC
Organism: Bacillus marinisedimentorum; assembly: GCF_001644195.2. Classification (NCBI taxonomy): domain Bacteria; kingdom Bacillati; phylum Bacillota; class Bacilli; order Caryophanales; family Bacillaceae; genus Bacillus; species Bacillus marinisedimentorum. The sequence continues at coordinate 77,214 of NZ_LWBL02000049.1, forward strand.
GACACTATTTTCATTTATCAGCCGGACGATCATGCAAAGGTTCTCGAAACCTTTGAATTTCCACGCCAGAACAAGCCGCCGCATCTGTGCCTGTCCGATTTTCTCCGTGGAAAAGGGAGCGGCACGATGGATTATGCCGGCTTTATGGCGGTCACTTCCGGCCGTAAAGTACGAGAGAAGGCCGAAGAATACAAGGCGAACGGCGAATTTTTGAAAAGCCATGCCGTCCAGGCGCTTGCACTTGAACTGGCCGAAGGCTTCGCGGAACGGATGCACCAGCTGATGCGCGATCAGTGGGGCTTCCCGGACCGTCCGGATATGACGATGCAGGAGCGGTTCAGCGCCAAATACCAGGGCCAGCGCTTTTCATTCGGATATCCGGCCTGTCCGGATCTGGAGGACCAGGAAAAGCTGTTCAGGCTTATCACTCCTGAAGATGCCGGCATCGACCTGACGGACGGTTTCATGATGTCACCGGAGGCATCGGTGTCAGCGATGGTATTCGCCCATCCGCAGGCGAGATATTTTAATGTGTTGTAGAGCTGAAAAGAGGAGGGTTCCTGCACATGATTGCTGCAGGAACCCTTTTTTTATTTAGATAAAGCAAAGGGAATTGTTGATTGGCTCAAATGAAATCTCACAGGTTTCCGTGCCCATAAATGAATTGATGTGCAGTTCTGCTTATCCTAGAATAGCACCTCATGAACTGCTTCGTTCACTAAGACGGCATAACGAAGCCATAGATAAGCGAAAAACAACAAAATTGCTGCGTTAACTGTTACAGTGATTAGGATATAATTTTTCTTCATCGGATGATCACCCATGAATTTTTCGCTTAACAAAATGACATAGGCAGCAATAAAAAACGGAGCAATGACAGCGGCAGCCAATACCCAGCGATTAAAGTGTTCCATATATGTGTCCAGAATAGCTAGGCTTTCCTCTTCATTACTTACATCAGAGTTCATAACAGTCATGGGATTGTTGAGGCCCTCATAAATGACCAGCTGGTCCTGCTCTGTTATTTCATAACGAATATACTGAAAATCAAAAACAAAGAAATAGATTCCAACTAACATAATCAAACTAATAAAAAAAGTGGAGAACCACGCAAGCCTCTTTGATTTCACAAAGGCGCCCCTTCCCAGATGAATTGACTTAAAATTCAGTTGAACATCCTACCGCTTTAAACCGAGCCTTCCAGCAAATCAACACGCTGGCTCTCCAGGTCCTTAAGATCTTTTTCAACATTTTGCTTAAGGGTTCCGAGGTCGCCAAGCAGTCTTCCCACCTTGTCTTTCTGCTCTTCGATTTCATCAAGGGCTTTATTAATCTTCCCCTGGACAAGGAGGTCGCTGAAAAAGTCATCAAAGAAATAGTCTGCGAAGGTAAGAAGTCCGGAAATATCAATCGAGAGATGCAGTTCCTGATTGATATCGATCAATTCTTTTTGGAAGATCCGCATGTCTTTCTGGGCTGCATGGATGGTGTCTCTGGCATCATTGATATGGTTGTGTTTTACTGCAGTTGACAGTAATCCGCCGCCAAGCAAGTCGAATGTACCCCAATTTTTCGCTTTATAGAGGGATTCTTCTGCAAATCCGAGCGAGGACATGACGTTTTCGCCTGCTGTCACCGCTTCTGAAATTTCTGTTTGCAGTGCCTTAAACTCGGCGGCCTGGTCATTGATGCTGTGCAGTTCTTCGGTAAGCGGGGAATTGCTGTCGGTGATCGCTTCCTCGATTTCTTCCAGCACCGTTTGAACGTCCAGCTCAGCCTGTTTAACCGATTCCAGTATACTTGCAAGCTGCTCGATTTCCTCTTCAATCTCTTTTACCGCGAGTGTTGCCTCATCGTACTTCACCCGTGCAGCAATCGCTTCCTGCTGCTCTTTTTCAAGGCGTTCCTGCTTCGATCCCGAAATCGCAGCCACAAGATTTTGCAGGCTCATACCGGTAAGCTTATTGACATCTTCCTCTTCTTTCTCGAGCTGTTTTCGCTGTCGGGCAGCATCGCCTTTTTTGATTTCCAACTCCTGCCGGTAGCTTTGCAGCTGTGCTTCCCATTTTTGTTTATGCCGTTTTTTGTCTTTGGCAGCTTCAAGCTGCTTGTTTAATTGTTCTATCAAGTTTAGCCCTCCTGTCTTTTTTCAGTTGATTGCGTGACTGCGGTAAGTTCTATGGCTTATGTAAAACGTTCGGCTAATCTGTGTGTCAAAAAATATAAGCAGCGGAATTATGGAAACGGACGACAGCCAAGATGACCCCACATTATTCCAATGCTATACGGAACCAAAGTCCAGAGACCCGAAAACCGGACTTTACCAGACTAATTCGCAAACCACACCCGCCGCCAAAAAGCCGCTTTCCTTTTCCATACGAATCAGCCCCCAAAATGTTCCAGCATTCCAGCAAAAAAAAAAGCACGCCTCCTTCATCGGAAAGCGTGCCTTATCTTATTTTTCCTGCAAATAATTGGCGAGTTTCTCGCGGTATTCTTTTCCGCGATCTTTTTTGATCTTTTTAAATTTCTCGAGAAGATCGTCTCCTGTATATCCTTCTTCGATCAGGTCGCCAAGAAGGATATCTGATACGTCTTTTTTATCCTGGATCATAACTGCATCAAGGAGGACGCTTATATGCTCTTCAAGCTTAGTGATTGACCTGAGCCTGGCCACAAATGCAGCAGGAGGGTTATCCCTTTTGGTGATGGTGACCTCCACTTTCAAGTCGCCGGCCTCAAGCTCATTTATCACATGGGCAACATCTTCTTCCAGGGCAAGGGCTTCGATGAGCCATCTGTGATTGGCCTCTTCTCTATTAATAATCAAACCGTCAACCAGGGGGATTTCATGAAGTTTTGATTGGGTCCCTTCTTCAGAAAGGATAAAAAAGGATTTCAGTTTGAATGTTTTCATTCCAATTTTCTCCTTTTTAAATGAGATTCCGTATTTCTATTCTTCCATAAGTATATAGCGGATAAACATAAACATCTAGTACTTTTCTGATTTGGGAGAAAGCATTGTCCCCCAGCCGGGTTGGCGGGCAGGCGAAAACAGTCGTCCAGTGCGGGCAGGGGCTGCAACGGCCGAAGTCAGGCTAGCTGAAAAGCGGGATTTTCGATTGGATGTCAATTAGCTTTTACATTCGGCCGCCAAACGGGTGTCGGGAACAGCAAAAATATGTAACTTTCAAGAAAAAGTCCATTTCATATGATTAAGCAGAGCTTTTAGGTAACAAAGAGTCCTCTTCCTTTAATAATGGGCCCAGGAATGCTTGTTCTTATCCAAGCCAGCTGGGTTGCTATAATAAGACAATATAAATAAAACCGTTTGGCTGTTAAAACTCTTGCGTTTTTGTTTGCTATTCAAACGAATAGTTATGGTGTTAAGCAAACTGTGTTTTAGTATATTATTCACCTGTTATATACATTTTCTACTCAGTATTGGAACAACTTACATATAGGGGATAAGGCTTTTTTATCACATATAGAAAATATATAATAAGAGAAAGACATGTCACGATTTGGACAGGCGCGGCAAATGCACGAGGTCGGGGAAAACCCGGGCAGTGTTGCCGGTATTGCCATGGTGCAGCTGTCTGTTAGGATGGCTTGAAGGAGAGGTTCTATGAAAGATCATTCATTATTTGCGGAAACATTTTACCAGTCCGGCGTTGGACAGGCGCTTTTATATATGGACGGAAGCATTGCTGATGTGAATAATGCATTTTGCGAGTTTACAGGTTATTCGAAAGAAGAAATTAAGGAATTGGGTGTTTTCGGGATCACATATCCGGATGACTATGATTCGGATGAGGAGCGGTTTGCGATGCTCCGCCGGCAGGAAATCAACCATTACCAGATGGAAAAGAGGTATCGCAGAAAGGGCGGCGGCTTCAGGTGGGGGCTGCTGAATGCTTCCATCATTCAAGATGGGACAGACGGGGAGCCTTTTATTTATTCACAGGTGCAGGACATCACCGAGCGGAAAAAGATGCTGCAGGATCTTGAAGAAAGTGAAGAACGATACCGCAGTCTTGTTGAGCATGCACCGGACGGCATTTTTGTCCATGATGAGCGGTTTCTTTACGTGAATCCGGCGTTTGCCCGGATGCTTGGTGCCGGTTCTCCCCATGAGATTGAGGGGCTGCAAACGTCTTCCTTTTTCACAAAACCGGAACGCGTACCAGTGCGCAGACAGCCGGAAGAATTTCCGAACAGCAGCCTTGAACCGAAACGATTCGAAACAGAGCTTGCAGCGGTTGACGGTACTTCAATTGAAGTTGAAGTGACAGCATTCAACACACACTTCAACGGGCGGCCGGCTGTGCAAGCCATTGTTCGTGATGTGACGGAACGAAATAAAATGAATCAGTGGCTGCAGCGTTCTGAAAAACTGTCAATGGTGGGGCAGCTCGCCGCCGCAGTAGCCCATGAAATCCGAAATCCGCTGACATCGGTGAAAGGGTTCATGCAGTTATTCAAAGAGACAAAGACATACAGTGACACGTATACAGATATCGTTTTCGAGGAATTGGACCGGGTCGAAACAATCATCAATGAGTTTCTCACACTGGCAAAACCGAAGGTAGATATCCACTTTGAACAGACAAGTCTTGCGAGGCTCATCAAACAGGTGGTCACATTGCTGGAAACACAGGCCCAACTGGATAACCATCAGATCATGTGCGACATTGACCCGGATATGGAGGAAATTGAGTGTGAATCAGGGTTATTGAAGCAGGTGCTCATAAATGTTATAAAAAATGGACTCGAGTCACTTGATGCAAAAGGGACAGTTAGGGTGACAGCGGTTCAGGCAGATGAAAAAACAGTGAAAATAGAAGTAACTGATAATGGCTCCGGTATTCCAGCCGATAGGCTCAAACACATCGGTGAACCGTTTTATTCAACAAAAGAAAAAGGGACAGGACTCGGCCTGATGACCAGTTATAAAAACATTGAGATTCATAAAGGATCACTTGGAATCGAGAGTGAAGTCGGGGAAGGGACGAAGGTTACGATTGTACTGCCGGTCGACCAGAAGCAAGATGAAGAATTCAAGGAGTAAGCCGGTTTCAAAGTGAGGGGTGCTGCAAAATCCTGGAAATCCTGCTTAACAGTATAGGCAAACCCGGCTGATATGCTGCATATAAAGAAAACCCGCCGATTGGCGAGCCTTCCGGCGTCAGCTATATTGAGAAAATTTGGCGCTGCCTCGAAATATTTCCCTGCTGGTGGAAATAAAGGACCTTCCACTCGGAAGGTCCTTTATTGTTCATCTAGAGCAGACTGTGTAACATATCAGATAAACTGCAGGTGCGGGGCACCATACCGGCCAATCAAGAACCTGCAGAGTGGGACGATTTGGAAGGCCCGATTGTTCGTGTGCGGGCAGCGGGCGTTTTGATAAAAATTCCAAACGGTTTGCCCACTGGTATTATCACTTTGCCAAAGTGGGTGTTCAGGACACTAGCAGCAGAACCGTAGAAGCTGAATAAGGCGATCAGCAGTTCTGATACAGCTGCCAGTTGGTGCATCGCCTCAGGTGCAATGCCTAAAGTGGAGAAAGCAAGACCGATAAATAGGAAATCAATTAAGACGAAAATGATAAATAAGACTTTGTGTGTTTCCATAGCGCCAACTGTCATAAATAAGCTGAAGATCAAGTAGCCGATAAACGCAATTCCCAATTGTCTGGAATCAACGGCAGCAGCTGCCGCCTCGCCGAATACACCATACTCGATCAGCCATGATGTGCCGATACCGAGCCAGAAAAGGCCGAATGCCCCAAACGCTGTTGTGCCGAAAGTGTTATTATGCTTCGCATCATGAAAGCTTGCGAATAGCTGAGCAAGTCCTCCCAGGAAAATGGCCCACGGTAAAACGAATGAAACCCCGTCTGTCCATCCGAGTTTTGCGGAGGATGCTACAAGGGTAACCATAGCCAGCCCGAAAAGACCGAGTGCAGAAGGGTCTGCTGTTGTGATTTGAATCCGCTGAGTGGTTTGTGATTGATTCATGATGTTAACTCCTTCTCAATGTTATTGATAGAATCTGATAAAAAAGCAGCCAGCGAGTCTCTTGTTTCCTGTTCTCTGCACAAAAACAAAGATTCCTTGTCCGCGCAAAAATGTGTCAGACTGGTGAAATTATCATTCTGTCTCCTTTTTTGCTGAGCGGAACCTAATAAAACCGCCAGTGAAAAAAGTGAAAGATGGACTGGTGCATAACGGGGGAAAGACCACCTGGACCGCCCCCCGCTTGGTTTATGGGATGGAATGGTGTTCATTCCGAAGATTTCCGCCTGAGAAAAGGCCTCTTTTTTATCCGGTTTCATTTTACACGGGTATGAATACGTTCACAACAGAAAATGTTATCCAAATATAATTTTAGAATAAAGGGAATTCTTTAATGAATTTAGACTATTCACTCGAGAGTCATAAAATAAGCCAATATGTCTTTTGGAAGAATAATGAGTGAACAACTTACTTTATGGTAAAAATACAATAATTAAATGAACCATTAACCTGGTTCCGATGGGTTTTTCCGAGTCTGTGGGAATAGGGAGGACAGCCCTTCTAATCATGTCTTAGTCTGCCTCAAGCCAGAAGACCTTGAGAATGAAATGGGAGATATTGATGAAGAAAGTATGAATTAGGGATTATCCTGCAATAAAACAATTATTGGACAGGGAAACATTTAATCACACATTTTCTTATTCTATTCTCGAAGGAATCGTAAACGGTTCCGTTTATACAGACAATGCCAATGACCCGGGATGTGCCGTCTTTCAACTTTCAAATGGGATTCACCATCTGATAGGCGACCCCGGCTTAGCCCATATGGTGCAGCCCTTGATGGAACAGCAGCTCACCGGAAAATCGCCTTTCGTTCTGTTTGCTGATGAAAAATGGGAAACCGCAATCGATGGCTGGGGTCAGCATAAGAAAAAGATTATACGGACAGGTTTTATGTTCGATCAGGGTGTATTTGATCAATTGGCGCTTCCGCAAATCCCTCCTGGATATACATTAGGGCCGATTGGGGAAAACCAGATAAAAGAGAGCACCCAGTATCCGGAGAAATTTTTTGATTTATATTGGGAGGGCACAGAGAATTTTCTGGAAAAAGGAATTGGGCTGTATTTGGCCGACAGCAAAGGCAAAGTGGTCTGTGAGGCGGTTTCGGCCTATTGTACAAATGATTACGGGGATCCGGATATTTTCACGGATATAGATTCCCGTGGAAATGGATATGGAAAGATGGTCGTCCATGCATTTATCAGGGAATGCTTAAAACGGGGCCGGCACCCTAAATGGGAATGTGATGAAGAAAATGCGGGTTCGCAGAAACTGGCAGAGAGTCTCGGGTTTTATAAAATTGGCAAGCATCCATTATATGTATGCTAAAATAGAATAACAGGAAACTGAACAGGCATTCATTCAAGGAGGAACAGCTGTGAAGATTATCGATCGGGACGGGCTCACCATGGTCCAATCACGGGTATCCAGTTTCAATGTGGGGATGACCGTATACTACTTTTTTATAGACGGACTGCTGATTGACACCGGTCCCTCTCGTCTAAGAGGGGATTTCATCCAATTTTTCAACAGCCGTAAAGTCGAACAGGCAGTTTTTACCCACCACCATGAGGATCACACCGGCATGGCGGCCTGGCTGGAACAAAACACGGCTATTCCGCTTTACTTGCACAAGACCGGCCATCCGCAGGCGGAAATGGATGCCAGGCTCCCGCTGTACAGAAGGCTGTTCTGGGGAAAGAGGAAAGCCTTTCGTCCGCAGAATGTGCCGGGAGTGATTGAAACGGAACGGCATCGTTTTGATGTCATCCATACGCCCGGACATGCCCATGACCACGTGGCTCTTTTGGACAAGGAAAATGGAAGGCTATTCAGCGGAGACCTTTATTTGAGCGGCCATCCGAAGTCGATGTTTGCCTTTGAATCTGTCCCCGAGATGGTAAAGTCCATTGAAACCCTACTCCGATATGATTTCGATTATCTCATTTGTTCACACTCCGGATTCATAGAAGATGGAAAAGAAGCGCTCCGCGAGAAGTTGAATTACCTGACAGCTATACAGGAAGAAGTGAAAGGATTATATGAACAGGGGGTTCCGCCCCGCCAGATCAAAAAGCAGCTTTTTCCGAAAATCTCACCCCTCAATATCGTTTCTTTCTTTGAGAACTCACCATACCATATCGTCCGTTCGATTACGGAAGGACTGAAAAAAGGCTATTGAAGGCAGCATCAGCAGAACAGTTGCATTTTCTGCTATGCTGCTTTTTACATATAAGGCCCTATTGTATTGATACTTGCCGGGATTGATTTTCAGTGAAGTTTTTCAAAAAAAGGATTCCCACCGTGCCATGCCTAATATTGTAAGTGAAATGAATTTCAAGGAGGAAATGATATGCGCCTGCAATCAACGATGAAAGACCGCAGCCGGCTGGCGATCACGATTTACAACGATAATTTCGGAGTAGTCAAAGAGACGAGGAATGTGAACGTAACAAATGAAATCACGGAAGTCCTTTATCTCGATGTAGCCGAAAAAATTGAGACAGATTCGATACTGGTTGATGGATTGAAACTGCTGGAAATGAATTATGACTATGATCTTGTCAGCAAAGAAAAATTGCTGGAAAAATATCTTGATCAGCATGTCTATGTAATGGAGAAAGAGACAAAAGCTAAGAAGGAATACCGGCTTCTCAGTGTCAGCAGCGGGCTGGTGCTGGAAAACGTTCAAACAAAGGAAATCGTTGTTGATCCGGAAGGTGAATTGATATTGCCCGGGCTTCCGGGGGAATTGATCGTCCGGCCGTCGCTCATCTGGAAGGTCGTCCCGCAAACGGCTGCGGAAATCAATGTCTCCTACTTGACGAAGGGTCTTGATTGGATTGCCGACTATGTACTGGAACTCGGTGAGGAGACGTTCAAGCTGGCGGGATGGGTCACAATCGACAACCATTCGGGAACGACATATGAAGATGCCCAAATCAAGCTGATAGCGGGGGATGTCCGCAGGGTCGAAGAAGATGATGATCTCGACTATCCTGTGCTGTACGAATCAAATGTGAAAATGAGTGAAGAAGGGTTCACCGAAAAAGCATTTGCCGACTATCATATGTACACACTGCAGAGAACGTCCACATTGAGGAACAATCAATCAAAGCAGGTGAATTTTCTTCAAGCTTCCGATGTACCTTTCAAAAAATACTATGAATATACGAGACATTATGATGGAGCAAGAATTACGCTTGAGTTCCGGAACACGCCGGAGGCAAACCTTGGCATGCCCCTTCCAAAAGGAAAGATAAAGGTATATCAGAACGATCCGGATGACCATTCACTTGAATTTTCCGGAGAAGATGCAATCGGGCATACCCCGAGGAATGAGGTGGTTCAGCTTTATCTTGGCGACGCATTTGACATCAGATGCGAGGGCTGGAAAGCAGACAGCTGGAAGTCAGTTGAAGGGTACGGGTATGAAACGTATGAATACAACATCCGAAATCAAAAAGATGAAGCTGCACTGATGAAAATCACCCATCACATCTATGACAGACACTGGAAAATGGTCGATACAAGCCATGACTACGAGAAGGAAACCGCCTCTGCAATCGTGTTCTGGGTCAAAGTGCCAGCAGCTTCTGAAGAAACGGTTACCTTCAAGTACCGCACAGATGACAGGGTTACAGTGAAAGTGAAAAAGGATGAATAAGAAAAGGCCTCTGCTGAGTACTTTCCTTTTTTAATGCGGAACCAACGGGATAGGGTGCGAATTTGCAGACTTAACTGCAAAGGGATTTGGTCTTTGTTTTTTGTTAGATTACAGATTACTCCGGGATTAGATATAAGTATGGAATGGGGATATATTTTGCGGAGAGGCGCTGAATTGATATTCAGTGCCTGTAATTGTTTGGCGATAAATATAGGTACGGGAAAGAGTGTTTCTGTGATTTTGATGGGGCAGGAACCAGGAATAGGGGCACTGAATGTGGATTCAGTGCTTATAATTTGAACCAGAACCTAGAATAAGGGCACTGAATGAAGATTCAGTACCTATAATTCGTGCGGAACCCGGATTACGAGCACTGAATGAAGGTTCAGACTCCTATAATTCGTCTGAAACTAGAAATACGAGCACTGAATAAAGATTCAGTGCTCCTTTAATTCGTGCGGGACCTAAAATATTAGCATTTAACACGGATTCAGCGTCTATAACTCATTAGGAACCTAAAATATTAGCACTGAACGAAAACTCAGTCCCTCTATCCCCGCATACTGCGACCATTCACTTTCTGCCGGGCTGTTTAAACAAAAAGAGATAGTTTCCGAGGAAAAAACCGAGAAAAAGAATAAGTCCAGCAATGGAGAGAAATGTAATGCCTTCCTCATAAAAAGCAGCACCGCCCGCCGTCCCGAAAAGCAGGAAGGTGCCGAGCAAGTATATCGTTTTCGGAAGCTGTTCGAGCATCACGAGCACACCTGCTGCAAACAGGACATACAGAAGCAGAACAAGCCTGGTAAGCAACAGTTTTTCTGGAATATATACGATGCTGAGCACCAGCAGTGTTCCGGCTGCCAGATGGATGAGCAGTGTGAAGATTAGAGCAGATCCTTTCATTTTTTCATCCCCCGTTCGAAGACAGAGTCTTTTAAATACTATATTCTATTTTTCCCCGATATTTCCCTGGTCGGCAAGAAATGTTTCAGAAATCTAACAATCTCATTAAAAAGTTAAAACTGCCTATAGTCGTATACCTGCCACTCAGGTATACTAAAAATTGACACATTTTGCATCTGTTCTGTACAGCTGCAAAGATGAGAGATTCAGTAAGGGAGGAAAAGCTGTGTATTGTCGGTCTTGCCGAAAGAGTTACGATGGGAATGCTTCTTTTTGCCCCCATTGCGGTGCAAAGCTGGATAAAGAAATAGCGCAGCGAAGCCAACTTAAAGAAAAGAACGGACTTTTCAAGTCACGTATTTTGGTATGGTTAATGCCTGTAATCAGCCTGCTTTTAGCAGGGGTAGGCTTATTTTACTATTATTCGTACGAAAAAAACATAAATGAAGAAGTTCTTGCTCTTTTAACTAAAGCTGAGGCTGCTGCGCTTGAAGGAAACTATGAACAGGCTGAGAAGCAATTACAGAAGGCGGCCGCGAGCCGTCCTGAATTTGAGCCTGTGAAAGAGGATATGGCAGCCGTCCAGGCCGCAATCGGTTTTGAGAAAGAGCTGGCAAAAGCGGCAGCACACATTCAAAAAAAGGAATATGATGAAGCATCTAATGTGCTGTCCGATCTGAAAAAGTCGCTTGATAAGGACAAGGGCATGCTGACTGAAGAATTTTATGTGAAAATCGCTGATTCTGAAAGCAAAGTGACAATCGGAAAGATAAAGTCCGAGCTGCAAGACCTGGAAACAGTCGATGAGCTGTCAGTAAAACTATCGGCGATCTATACGCTTTCTTCCGAGGAAGCAAACGCAGTCAAGCAGGATATTGTTACCCGAATCATTGATATAAGCATAAAGGAAGCAGCGGAAAAACTGAAAGCAAAACATTTTACCGAAGCGGAAAGCATAATCAACCGGGCGATGCAATACGCCGGCAGCCAGGAAAAACTCGTGACATTCAGTCAGAGGATACAAAGTGAACAGCAGCAGTTCGAACAGGCTGAACAAAAGCGGCTGGAAGAAGCGATGGTGGCTGCTGCACGTGAAGAAATGAAAAACCGGAACGAAGCGGTGAAGGTTGAAAATATCAAGGCGGAACTTGATGAATACGGTGACTTGACAATCACCGGCGAAGTGAAAAATACGGGCACACGGCCAGTCGAATCTGTAGAGGTCGCTTATTCTGTCAATGATAACGAAGGCAACTTCATCGGTGAGGACGCCGCAGTGGTTTACCCGCATTCCATTGAGCCGGGTGAGAAAGGTTTTTTTGAAAAACGTTATTACGGTGTTTCAAAGGATATTAACGCTATCAAAGAAGCTGAAGCAGTCATTGATGATTTATCCTGGGTCGTCAAGTAAGAAGGGGATGGATTATGGGAAAGTGGATTCCAAGCATCATCGCCACATTAATGATCTGGGGCGGAGGCATCGCCATTTTCCTGTACTTGAATGATGAATTGCCATCACAATTAAGTGCAGAGGCGAAGCTTGCTGAACCTGTAAACACTGGTGAAATCGAGTCTTCTGAGAAAAAGGATAAGGCACTTAAAGAAATCATCTTTGACAGCCAAAAACGGGTCATGATGATTGAAGTTGAGGAAACCGGATCGATCGGTTCAGGGTTTTTATATAATGAAAAAGGCGATGTCATCACTAACGCACACGTCGTCGACGGGGCCAGGACGGTCAGCGTCAAAACAGCCGATGCCAATGTCTACGAAGGTACGGTAATCGGAATCGGGGAAGATAAAGATGTTGCACTCGTGAGGGTTCCTGATCTGGCTGGCGGTGAACCTCTGGAAATTAAGAAGAATGCACGCGCCGAGCTTGGAGACGAAGTTCTGGCCCTCGGAAGCCCGTTTGGCCTTCAAAATACTGTGACGACCGGAATCATAAGCGGAACGGACAGGGACTTTGAGATTTACCCATATAAATACGAGGATGTGTACCAAATTTCCGCAGCGATTGCTCCCGGAAACAGCGGCGGACCGCTGATCCTTAAAGAAACCGGCGAAGTGATCGGCATCAATTCAGCTGAAGCTGAAAAAGGAACAATCGGCTTCAGTGTCCCGATCATCGACTATATGCCGATGATTGAGAAATGGTCAAATGAGCCGATGGGCGATGTGCCGGAGACTATCCAGTCCCAGACAAGCACCGGTCCTGCACCTTCAGACCAGCCTGCTAAAACGGATGGCGAAATCGGCGGTCTCGCACGCTACCTCGTTACGTATTTTTATGAAAGCCTGAACTACGGAGATTATGTCACAGCATACTCCCTTCTTGGCAGCAGCTGGCAGGCGAGTAATTCCTATGCGGAGTTCCGGGAAGGCTACATTCCGACAAAGAGTGTAACGATTGATAATCTTGATGTCTCGGTAAACGGAAATAAAGCAAAAGCAGTTGCAGTCATTTCAGCGCTCGAGCGTACAGATGGAAAAGAGCAGTACCGCAAATACCGGGTCACTTATGAAGTCGGCTATGAAAATGACCAGGCGAAAATCCTGTCAGGTGACGGTGAGAAAATCGAGTGAGGTATTTATTTGGGTTTTTTAATAACATATGAATTTGTCAGCGCCTGGATTGATTTAATCCAGGCG
>NZ_LWBL02000050.1 GCF_001644195.2 Bacillus marinisedimentorum
AGCACCATCTCGCGTGCCTATAAATATATAGGCCTGCAAATACATGGACAGGACCCTAACCTTCCAACTCCCTATGAATCAGGAACACAAGATTATATCCTTCTTTACCAGTAACTTCACCTGGATATCCCTAATCATAAAAAAGCATGCGGCAATTGCCGCATACTTTCTATTCCACATTATTTAGCCATCAGCCTCTCAATCCGGTCATCCAGATCCGGGTGAGTCGAAAAGAGGGCGAGGCCTTTTTTGCCGTTGATTTTCAACGTTGCAATAGCTTCTGATTCTTCATTCCTGACCCGGCCGCTGTATGCCTGCAGGGAACGCAGGGCGTGGAGCATCTTGTCTTTGCCGGCAAGGTCGGCGCCGCCTCTGTCCGCATGAAATTCACGGTAGCGTGAGAAAGCGAATACGACAAGGCTTCCTAGAATCGAGAACACGATCTGGAAAACGAGCACAGCGATGAAATGGACGATAGGCGCAAGGTCTTCTTTTACGAAACGGGAAACTGCCCAGGCAGCAACACGGGACAGGAAGACTACGAAAGTATTCACAATGCCCTGCAGCAAGGTCATCGTCACCATGTCGCCGTTTGTGATATGGGCAACTTCGTGGGCAAGAACGCCTTCGATGGCATCATCATCCATCTCTTGCAGCAAGCCGGTTGAAACGGCAACAAGGGACCGCTTCTTAGACGGGCCGGTCGCAAACGCATTTACTTCAGGTGACTGGTAAATGCCGACTTCCGGCATTTTCATCATGCCGGCAGCGCGTGCCAGCCTGTGCACCCTTTCAACGAGACTGCGCTCAGCAGGGGACAGCGATCCGTCCGGATCCAGCACCTGGACTCCCATCATCTTTTTGGCCATCCAGCGCGACATCAACAGGGACATGAAGGAACCGGTAAAACCGACGACGGCACTGAAGATAAGCAGCGTACCAAGGTTTAAGGTTCCATCTGCTTTTATATAGTTACCTGCATTGAAGACAGACAGCACAATCATGATTGTCGTCAACACAAGAACGTTAGTCAAAATAAATAAGAATATTCGTTTCCCCATTTGTTTATCTACCTCTTTCTTTAATTTCAAGTTCATATGAACTGATTATAAGTTAGTTTTTTTATAATTGCAACGTTTAAATAGAAGTATTATGGCATAATTTGACGGCAGGAGGAATTAAGAATACGATAAGAAAAAACCGTTCGGCATGTTATAGAAAAGAGGTAGAGGAAGATGAGCGGACTTCAGTTTTCGAGAAAGCAAATGGCGCAGCTGCTTGCCAATTTGCGTGTAGACGGAAAAAAACCGGTCGAGCCGACCCTTGATGAGGTAAGGAATGGAACTGATGAGGCAGGGGCCGATCCTGAAATTATCCAAAAGCTGATCAAACGGATCGACAGGCCCGAAGTAGGGTTCTCATTGAATGAAATTGTAGCGCTCGGCAATTTGCTCGAATTCACGAAACTGAGCCACGGTGCGGTGCAAAACTGGGTGAAACGGGATGTGAAGGAGCTGATCGGCTCACCGCTGCTCGGCAAAAAGTATACGGTAGAGCAGGCTGCGACCCTTTTCATCGTTGAAGATTTAAAGCATTCGCTTGGTTTCGAATCGATCCGGTCGATCCTGCAGCTCGTTTTCAACAACCCGGAAGACCGTTCGGATGACATCATTGATCCGGTTGATTTGTTTTTTGCGTATGCTTCCTTATTTGACAGGATGCAGCTCGCCTTCAGGGATGGAATGGACCAGGGGCTCGGACTCAACGGCACCGCCCAGCAATGGATCGAAACGGAAGCCGCCGCCTTTGCAATAAAATACGAAACAATTTCGAAGAGTGAGAAGCAGGCAATCCGCACGGTGATCAGCATTTGCCTCTTTTCCGTACAGTCCGCCTGGTTCCAATACCAGGCAAAAATGGTCACTGGTGAACTGTTGAAATAATAATTGCGCGACACTGGTAGACGGACCTGATTCGTATTCGGGACCGCAGACCGGTGTTTTTTTATTCTTGCTTTTTTTCAAGCAAGCTGTGTGAAGGATGTTCTTGATTTCGCATGATGTTGGAACGGTTTTTCAAGGCAAAGCCGTTCGGTTTCGCACCTTTATTGACAGATGCGAATTCTCAAGAATCGTTCCTCTAATCCGGCCAGGGCAACATCTACAGGTACGAATTCTCAAGAATCGCCCCTCTACTCGAGCCAGAACGCACTTACAGAGACGATGATACCCCATGAATCTCACTTTCATTCCGCTTGGTGCGGGTATCCGATACTCCTCGGAAACGCTCCGCATTTCCTTCATGCGGTGAGCATTTGATAAGCTTATTCGCCAATCCTGCGGAAGCAGCGGTACAGGTGAGTCCCCGCTTGAACGCCCGCACTGTGATGAGACTCACCGCCCCCTCGCGGCAAAGAAGAAATTCGTCGCCCGGGTGAAAGCGACTATCAACAGCCGCGTTCAACGGAGCCCTCCAGTAAAATCCCTATGTCTTTAAAATATACGCCTTTTGGCCGATGGGTTTATATCCAATGCCTAATAGGACTGAAGCCTTAAGTGTGAGATAATTAAGAAAAATCAGGAAACAGGGAGGAGTTTCATGCAGCTGAAAAACTTTCTTATCGCCCTTGTACTGGCTTTTTCGATGATTTTTTCCGTGTTTCTGCCTCAACAGGCTGGAGCAGAGACTTCGCTTGATAAGATTGATGAACAAATAACAGCGAAACTGGCTGAGACGGCCGGCACGCTCCAGGTTATCGTGACATTCAAGGGAGACGATGCTCCAGACCGCGGGCAAATCGATCTTCTTGAAAAGGCGGGCGTTTCAGCAGGCGTCACCTTCCAGAGTCTGCCGATGGCGGGAATAACAGCAAATTTGGATCAAATCAAACAGCTTGCCAAAAGTCCTGAAGTCTATTCGATTTACTTCAATGAAGCGGTTGAATACGATAACGATACGGCGACAGCCATAACAGGCGTTGATAGAGTAAGAACGGATGACACAATGCGGCAGCTAAACGGCGGCTTGCCGGTTACAGGGAAAGGAATCGGAGTCGTCGTGAATGACAGCGGCATTGACGGCACGCATGAGGACCACAAATTCGGTGAAAATCTCGTGCAGAATGTCATGGCTTCAACGAACTTGAACGCTCTTTCTGAACTGCTGCCGATTTCATATATCGAAAATGTGCCCAATTCGGACAGCACTGGCGGGCATGGCACGCATGTCGCAGGGATTGTCGGCGGTACAGGCGAAAAATCAGCGGGAAAATACGAAGGGGCGGCGCCAGGTGCCAGCTTGGTCGGATACGGGTCCGGAGCGGCAGTGGCGATTCTCGATACGCTTGGCGGTTTTGATTATGCACTTACCAACCAGGCGAAATATGATATACGGGTCATTACGAATTCATGGGGAACAACCAGTGATGCCGGAACGGATTTTGACCCGCTGGATCCGATAAACGTAGCGACGAAAAAGCTTTATGACCGGGGCATCATCACTGTTTTTTCGGCGGGGAACTCAGGACCTGCTGATTCGACGATTTCAGGTAATTATAAAAAAGCGCCATGGGTCATTACCGTTGCAGCGGGAACAAAACAGGGCAAATTGACGGACTTCTCCTCACGGGGTGCTGCCGGCAAGGGTGGAACGGTCGATATCGGAGGAGAGTCATTCACATGGGAAGACAGGCCGACAATCACTGCACCGGGAGCAGGTATCGTATCAACGAGGGTGATTGCACCGGTATCAAGCCTTGGTGCGGCAGATGATGCCGAAAATATCGACCCGGCTCACCTCCCATACTATACGACCATGAGCGGCACATCGATGGCGGCGCCGCATGTCGCCGGTGTGATCGCACTCATGCTGGAAGCAAATCCGGGTCTTTCGCCGGATGAAGTGAAAGCGATTATCCAGGATACCGCTTCGAACATGCCTGGCTATGAAGCATGGGAAACAGGGGCCGGTTATGTGAATGCATATGCGGCCGTTGATGCAGCGTTCACCGGGAGGGAATACGGCACGACCGTCAACATGAACCGCACCTTCAATGCGAATGTGGAAATGGGGGTTGATCGTGAGCCGTTCGAAATGGATTTCAGTGTTCTCGGCGGTAACGAAAAAACATTCACGGTTGAAGAAGGACTGACTGAGCTGACGGCTTCAATCAATGCGAAAGGGCTGCTCGGTGAAACAGGAAACACGATTAATCTGGTGCTGGTCGACCCGGATGGAAACCGGCACAGTTCAGGTGTTTCCGTATTGTTTCCGCTTTACACCGACCGCACCGTCCAGGTTACCGCTCCGAAAGCAGGAGAGTGGATGCTCAAACTGGAAGGTCTCGAGGGACTCGTTGCACTCGATGAAACGGTAAAAGGGGAACTTGTCTTCAAACAGGCGGGCGGCTTTACAGGATTGAGCGATATCGCTGGCCATCCGGCCGAGGCGGCGATCAAAACGGCGGTAAGTGAGCGGCTGGCCGACAGTAATCATAATGGTGAATTCCGGCCCGATGATAACCTTAAGCGGATCGAGTTGGCTGAATACCTGGTGATGGGTGCGGGAATCCGCCAGTCCCTGCCGGAAAAAGCAAGTTTCAAAGATGTAAACGGAAGTGCTGTTCCGTTTGCGGAAGCGGCAGCGGCGGATGGAGCCGCTCTCCGGGATACCGGGCAGCAAGACAGCGGAGTCATGATGCCGGCCGCTGGTGGAAAGTTTGCGCCAAACAAGGGTATCAACCGGGCTGAACTGGCATACAGCTTCGTTCAGAACCTTGGGCTCGAACAGGAGGCAAAAGCGAAAAACAATGAACCGGTCACTGTCCAATATGGAAGTGAACGGATCCCGCTGGAAGATGCGGGCGACATTCCAGAAGAGCTGCGTGGGTATGTCCAGCTGGCACTGGACCTGAATATCATCAATGCCAGCTTCGATGTTGAACAGGGCCCCTACGACCTTGAACCGGAAGTCACTGCTTTTTTCAACCCGGGTGGCACTGTTACGCGGGCTGATTACGCAGTTGCTGCGAGCCGTTATTTTTCAGCCTATTAATGAAGAAGCAGAAGCATCGGATGGATTCCGTTGCTTCTGCTTCTTATCGTTTTAACGTCTCTTCCACTCTGAACAGGACATTGATTCCTGCGGCAAGCGGCAATACTGCAACAAGGCCCATCGCCCAGTTGACACCCAAAGTATCGGCCAGCACTCCGGCAAGCAGGGCGCCGAAAGCATATCCGCTGTCACGCCAGAAGCGGTAGATTCCCATTGATGATGCACGCCATTCAGGGTGGGCAGCATCGCCGATTGCCGCGATTAATGTAGGATATACCATTGCCGTACCGATTCCAAGCAGGATTGCGCCAGTAATCCATAGTCCATAGTTGTCCACAAGTAAAATCCACCATATTGCGGCAGCCTGAAGAATCATTCCGGCGGCAATCAGGCCTTTTCTTCCGACTTTGTCGCTCCAGGCTCCGGAGAATAACTGGAAAATGCCCCAGGCGATCGGATAGATGGCGACAATTACTCCGATCTGCCCGATGGTAAGTCCCGCAGATGCAAAGAAAAGCGGGAACAGTCCCCAGCTCATCCCATCTTTTAAATTAGTTGATAATCCGGCAAAGCTGATGCCGGCCAGGTTTTTATCCTTATAGGTTGTTTGCCGGAACACTTCGGCGCCGCTCATTTGTCCGGCTTTTTCGTGTGTTTCGGCATGTGCTTTTACAAATTTTGAAGTATCCTGGACAGCCAGGGACAATAGCAAACCGGTGACTGCCAGGGCGATGCCGATATAAAAAGGTTCAGGCCTCAAACCGTATGCAGACGCGATGTAACCGGACAGGAAAGCCATCAGGCCGACGCCGATGTAACCGGCAAATTCATTCAGTCCAACGGCCATGCCCCGTTCTCTCGGAGCAGCCAGATCGATTTTCATATTGACAGTCATCGACCAGGTCAGGCCCTGATTGATTCCGAGCAGGATGTTCGCAAAAACGATCAGTTCCCAGCCGGAAGCGAATATTACGAGTATCGGCACAAGCAAACCGATACCCCAGCCTGCCAGCAATATCTGTTTCCGTCCAATCCGGTCAGCGAGATTACCGGCGAACAGATTCACTATCGCCTTGGAGAACCCAAAGCTGACGATGAAGGAAAGTGCAGCGCTTGCAGATGCCAGGCCGAATATCTCTTCACCGATAATTGGCAGGATGGACCGCTCGAGTCCGACCATCGAACCGACAAATAAGTTGATGACGACAAGCAGCCCGAATTGAAGCGCGTTTTCTTTTATTCCGGTTTTTGGAATAACAGCGGATTTTTGCATGGGTCCACCTCGCAGGAGATTGGATACTCTATACTGTATTCATGTTCCGTGACTCTATAATAAATGATAAACCGAAGTTACGAAAACAGGAACGTTCCATTCTGCGCATGAAAAAATCAATTGTTACTCACGAAATAAAATAGGGTACTTACTTAATAAGTTCTGTTATATAAGGTTATTGGTTCTGGAAAGGGAACCGCCTGCATCACTGGTGTAGGATTTTGCAGAAAGGAAGTTGATATCCCTGCAATGTAGAATCAGTCTGATAACAGCCAGCCGAGAAATGTACAGCAACGTTTACACAGAGCTGTTAAATATAGAAGCAAACCTATAGGAGTGGAAACCATGCGAAAAATGACAAACGAGTACCTGCAGGAGCTGGTCGAAATATTTGCGCCTTATGCAACTGACGGGAAAGCGCACACATCGATTCCTGAAATTAATGAAAAAGTAGAAGGCTATCTTGGTATTGCGGTCACCGATATGGACGGGAATGAATACAAAGCTGGCGATACCGATTTCCGCTTTTCAATGCAGAGCATGTCCAAAGCAATCAACTATCTGGTCGCTCTTGAAGACCTCGGCTTTGAAAGTGTGTATAAAATGGTTGGTGTCGATACATCCGACAGCCACTATGCTTCTATCACCGCCTTTAATGAGCAGGGCAAACAAAAGCCATTCAATCCTTTTGTAGATGAAGGCGCCCTCGCAGTCACTTCGATGATAGTGGGGGAAAACTCCGAGGAAAAAATGGAACACATTTTAAAGCTGCTGAGAAAGATAACGGGAAATAACAAACTGAAGGTCAATGACATCAATTATGATGATATGAAAAGCAAAGGGGCCAAACACCGTGCATTCGGATACTTGATGGAACATAAAGGCATTATACCGAGCGGCAAAGTGGAAGATGCCATCGATTTATACTTCAAAGGGATTTGTGTGCATCTTAATACAGTTGAACTGGCGAGAATCGGAGCATTTCTTGCGAATGACGGCTACCTTGAAAGGGAGGACAAGCAGCTTGTCAAACCTGAAAATGCCCAAATCCTGAAGGCTGTCATGCAGACGTCAGGAATGTACACCGATTCGGGTAATTTTGCTGTCAAAATCGGTATCCCGTCAAAAAGCGGAATCAGCGGCGGCATCATTTCTTCCGTGACGGGAGAAATGGGAATCGGCGTTTTCGGCCCGGCGATCAATTCACACGGGACGAGTGTCGCCGGGAAAGCAATACTCGAACGGATATCAAATGACTTTGAACTGAATATGTTCAAACACAGCATTGCCAGATGACCCTTGCCGGAAGCATTCTCGGTAGCCTGACTGTTGTCATGGCCGAAAGGGGCTTCATCCCTTTTTTGGGATGGATCCGATTTATCCCGCTCTTCTTATCAGCCCATATCGTTTTTCGTGTCTCCATGTTGACGGCTGAAACCGCTGAATTACAACAGGCCGGCAGCAGTGAACAGGTGGAGTGAACCGTTGCCAAGGAATGTGCCGGACAAATGAAAAGATGCTACCTGATAGGCATAAACAGTTCCGATATCGTGGAGAAAATGTACAAAAACTGGTGAAATAACATACTAAAATACAGTATGTATAACACCATAAATTCAAATAGCAAACAAAACGCCTGGAATTGAAAAAAACCAGGCGTTTTGTTTTTATATTGTCTTTATTAACCCAAAGCACTCTTTGGTGGCCCTTCTAAAAAGAGAAACGATTATGCCAAATAAGAGGCGGCTTCCTTTAAAAATGGGCAAGACCGGTTTCTCAGTATATAATCCTCTCAACATTCAAATACTAGCTAGAAGCATCCAATTTCCTATAAAAAAGGTGACTGTCCATGTTTTCCAAACTGAAAAAAATGGTTAAATCCCTGTCGAGACCAAACAGCACCGAAATGAAACCGCTAACTGAACAGCTGAGAATTTCCGGAAACTTAATCGAAAATGAAAAATATTTAAGGGCTGTTTTTTCAAACAGTTATGATGTGATTTACCGGAAAATTCATATCGGCAAAGGCGACTCTGCATGCAAAGCACTGTTTATCGCCATCAGCGGGATGTTTGATCAGGATCAGGTCCAGAAAAATATTCTCGATCCGTTAATGGAAGTAGAGGACTGCAGTTCAGAGATTCTCCATGGAATGGAGACAGAAATCATAAGCGCCCATAATTGCGGGGAAACGAGGGGCTTTGAAGACGCAGTGAAAAGTATATTAAAAGGCGAACCGGCTCTGTTTATCAATGGGCTTGAAAAAGCGTATCTATTGCGGTCGGCTACGTGGGAGATGCGGGGAATTCAGGAACCGGTCACAGAAACAGTCGTCCGGGGCCCTCGAGAAGGATTTGTAGAGACGCTTCAGGTGAACACGTCCATGCTGAGGCGGAAAATACGGAACTCGCGTCTTAAAATCGAACATTTAGAAATTGGTGAAGTCACAGAAACACCGGTGGCTGTCGCTTATATTGACGGGATTGCGAACAAGGAACTTATTAAAGAAGTGAAAAAGAGGTTAACAGGCATTAAAACGGATGCGATTTTAGAATCAGGTTATATCGAGGAGTTCATTGAAGATGCACCGCTATCCGTATTTCCGACCGTCTCAAACACGGAGCGCCCCGATATTACGGCGGCAAAATTGCTGGAAGGCAGAGTGGCAATCCTGACAGAGGGAACCCCTGTAGTTTTGGTTGTGCCATATTTAATGTTCGAATCCTTCCAAAATGCGGAAGATTACTATTCACGTCCGTATTTAAGTTCGCTGGTACGGGCTCTTCGGCTGACCGGTTTCTTTTTTTCCAGTCTGGCCCCGGGAATCTATCTGGCCTTTCAAAATTTCCATATTGAAGTATTCCCGACTGACCTTCTTATCAGCTTTGCAGCTGCGAGGGAAGGGGTGCCTTTTCCACTGTTCGCTGAAATCTTGTTTATGCTGCTCGGCTTTGAATTTTTGAGGGAAGCATCAGTGAGAATGCCGAGGCCTGTCGGGCAGGCCATTTCCATTGTAGGGGCTTTGATCCTCGGAGAATCAGCCGTTAATGCGGGGTTTGTCGGGTCTCCAACCATTATCGTCATAGCAGTTTCTGCAATAAGCGGACTTGTCGTGCCTTCCCTGAATGATATTACCAGTATCATGAGACTCGTTTATCTGGTTGCTGCAGCATTGTTTGGCATGTACGGAATTATGCTCGTCCTTATGTTCTGGCTCATTCATGTGAATTCGCTCACGTCTTTCGGGGTTCCGTATCTTGGATCCTGGTATCCTTTGTCGCTGAGTTCATGGAAGGATTTCATATTCCGGGCCCCGCATTGGATGCAAAACAGGAGGCCGGAACCGCTCAATCCTTCTGATATCGTACGCCAGCCCCCGGGTCAGAAGACTCAGGTGAAGAAGGGTGATAAGGAATGATGGACAGGTGAAATCAATTAAATGTACTGCGGTGTTTATCATGATCGCATTCCTCTCAGGGTGCTGGGGTTCCACCGAGCTTCCCGAAATATCGATTGTTTCAAGCGTGGGAATTGACCGGAGCGAGGATGGAGAAATCCAATTAACGACCCATCTCATAGATCCAACGGCAGTGAAAAACGAACAGGAGCAGCCATACAACGTACAAACAATCAGCGGAAAGACAGTCTTTAAAGCGGTACGAGAGTCAATAACAGTGATTGGAGAGAAGCAGAACTGGCAGCATGTCATGGCATTCATCGTCGGGAAAGATATAGCCGAGGAGTCAGTCATTCCGATTCTTGACTTCTTTTCCAGGGATCATGAACCCCGCCTCAAAATGTATATGATGGTGGCGGATCGGCAAGCGCGGGAAATTTTGGAGGATTATCCGCCGTCTACAGAGATTCCGGCCGTGCAATTGCAGGATGCAATCGACAGCCAGGAGGAGCTAAGCGAGGCTCCGAAGGTTGAGTATCACGATTTCATCCAATATTTACGGAATCCATACATAGATCCCTACATGCCGGTTGTCCGTTTCGGTGAAGAAGGCAGAGTACAGGTGCATGGCACCGCTGTTTTCAAAGATGACAGGGTAGCAGGGTATCTTGGAAAACAAGAAACGGTCGCGTTTCAACGCGTTAAAGGGGATGTCAAGGGCGGGCTTCAACTGGTGGAATTGGAAGAAAGGGGAAGCGCGGAGCAAGATAATGCGCTTGAAGCTTCCATTGAAATTAAACAATCCAAATCATCCACCAGGGCAAAGATTAAGAACGGAGAACCTGTAATCACTATTGAAGTCACGGAGATAGGCTTTATTGGTGAGCTTACTGAACCCGTCAAGGTGACGGCAAAGCTGCTCAAAGAGATAGAAAATGAGTACGAAAAAACAGTTAAACAAGAAATTGAGGAGTCGGTAAAGAAGATTCAAAAAGAGTTCCAGGCAAATCTGCTTGGATTTGCAGAAGTAATCGAGCGTGAGGATCCAGCGTATTGGAAAAAGCATAAACATGAATGGTCCGAGATCTATCCCGAACTGGAAGTGCAAGTGAATGTAAAGGCAACTATACGTGATCACGGCCTCATCGAGCATCATTTAAATGAAAAAGGAAGGGCGGAGTGATAAGAATGCAAGTTGTTTCGTACCGGCAGACAGCTTTTTTACTGTCAATGTCACTACCGGTCATGGGCCATATGTTCCTCATACCTACCATCGTGGAGGGAAGCGGCCGTGATTCCTGGATTGCCATCGTCATCACAGTGCCCTTTGCCATATTTTTTGGATTTTCCCTGCACCGGCTCCATAAGTTGTTTCCCGATAAAGATTATATCCAAATCCTGGAGCATAATTTTGGCCGGATAGCT
The DNA here is from genome assembly GCF_001644195.2 of Bacillus marinisedimentorum. Lineage (NCBI taxonomy): Bacteria > Bacillati > Bacillota > Bacilli > Caryophanales > Bacillaceae > Bacillus > Bacillus marinisedimentorum. The sequence goes on from NZ_LWBL02000050.1 coordinate 11,148, forward strand.
GGAAAAGCGATTGGAATAGCGGTGATCGGTTACTTTTTATTTATGGCTTTCGTGACTTTTTACGGAATCGTAAACTTTATCCAGACTGTGTTCCTGGTTGACACCCCATGGTGGGCTTTGCAGATCACATTTTACCCGCTCGTTATTTATACTGCTGTAAAAGGTGTTGAAGCGATAGCGAGGGCAAGTATGATATTGTTTGTCATCATTATTTTCACCGGAGAGAGCATTGCATTAACGACTAACAGTTTGAAAGATTACAACCTTCTATTGCCGGTGCTGTCGGAAGGACTTCAACCGGTGTTATATGGAGTGGCCCTGACTGCCGCCCTTTATGGAGAGTTTATCCTCTTGCTGATGTTAAGATTGAGAAGGGCTACAGTACGTTCGAAATCATTGTTTTTCATCAATACGGTAACCGTCTTTTTGATCGCCTGGATGTTTCTTGGCACGGTCACAAGCAGCATCAGTATTTTTGGAGTAGACCAGGTCAAGAATCTCGAGTACCCTGCCCAGAGCATTGTCCGTCTTGTGGAATTCGGTTTCATTGAACGATTTGACATCTACGGGATCCTCACAATGATATCGGGAGGAACAATCCGCATGGCCCTTTTGCACTGGGTTCTCGGAAAAGGGATTGGCCAGGTATTCGGCATCAAGAAAAAGTGGCTGATCCACAGCATGCTGTTTGTTCTGCTATTTTCTCTTCCTTATGCGATTGGCTCTTACCGTGTCTTTGTAGACATAATCCTTTTTAAGCTGTACCCGCTTACTGCTGTCATATCTGTTGGACTGACGCTTCTCGTTTGGCTTGTGGCCGAAGTGAAGACCGGGAAAAACAAAAAGAAGATGGAAGGAAAGAAGCTGGTGCTGTAATAGTGACAGGCACCCGTCGGAATTTGTCGATTCTTTTTTGCCGCCGTTTAATTTAAACGTGTGAGGGAAATGTTAAAAGGAACAGGCAAACTTAGATGTTGAGGTGAAAGAATGGAATTTTCAATTGGTCTGATTATTAATATTGCAATAGCGGTATATCTCGCAATCGACGCCAAAAAACACGGCAAAAGTTCGATTTTATGGGCCATTCTCGGCTTTATTTTCGGATTCCTGGCGCTTGGAATCTACTTCATAATGACCGGAAGGAAGGTGGCAGGCTGGATTATCGTCATTGCATCCATCCTCTGGTTTATCATCGGCTTGATCTTCGGATTCATCGGCCTGCTATTTGGCGCTTTGTTTTAACAGCCCTGTACATGACCATCTGCACGGGTTCAAATCTGAGAAGGTTTGAACCCTTTTTTAATAGGTAAGAAAGCATAAGTTTCAAGCAAGATCAATGTCCAGCACCAGGCGGCAGCGGCTATCGTCATAAGCGGTGATCCTCACCCGCCTTCCTGCGTGTACCCCCGCTTATGCGTATGCCGCTAAGCGGGCGCCTTGCGCATTTCGATTGTCCAGCTGCGAGACCTAGCGGCTAACGTCATAACCATTGCCGCCCCAAGAAGGGGAAAAGCGCCCTTCCTGATTCGGCCCTGCCTATGAGTACGCCTACGGGCTCTCCGCATTTAAGATTGTCCAGCTGCGAGTCAGGGTCTGTCGCCATGCATGACAAAAGGAGTTCCGGCGTGAAAGCCGGGCTGAACGGCGCGAAACAGCTGCTCCGGCGTGAAAGTTGGCCTCTACGGCATGAAATATGGGAGATTCCGCGTGAAAGAGTGATCGTTTGGCGTGAAAGAAACGGGATTCCGCGCGAAAGCGCATCCCCCTGATTGCGGTTGTTCGTAAACGGCGTGAAAAGCCGGGGATATGGCGCGAAGGAACAGTCATCTGGTGTGAAATACGAAGAAAAGGAATAGTCTTTTTATAAAATGAGACAAATCCGGCTGGTTACCGGGCCTAAATGGTTGGAATGATCCTGTACATGAGTAAACAGCCCGGTTTTGGCCGTCAGCTTGCTTGAAACGGTGAAAAAACGTGCAAATTACCATGCCTGGGGTACTCAGGCTTTGCTGGTCTGGCATCGGTTGGGGATACGGATCAGCTGCTCCCCTCCGGAGGGAAAACTGCCCTCACTGCAGGTACCCCCGCTTATGCGTACACCGCTAAGCGGGCGCCTTGCGCTTTTCTTACATTATGTGGGGACATCTATAACCAAATCAGAACAGGAACAAGCAGATGTAAAAGAAGAATGAACCGATAAATAGAACAGATACATTGAGCATCCGGAAGCCCTTGACTCCTTTTTTATCAATAAAGCGTACGAATTTCATTGATGTCATCCGCCAGTCGAGCAGCATGCCTGTTGTCATCATGGCAGCAGCTGTGAGCAGGGGAGCCAGCCACCAGCCAAGTTCTGCATATTCGAAGAAAATCCCGAACCATATAAGAGCAAGAATAAGGAGGAGATAGGCTGCAAGTGCGTCGATTGTCCAGGACCGCCCCTCCTGTACGTATTCGCTTCTTAGCCAGCTGTAGAACCGTTCATGGAAAAACAGGCCGAAAAACACTTTCAAAAGGACTCCGGCCGCCAAAATATAACATGCCATTTCCAACAGTGCCATTAACCGTTCACCTCCAGAGCCTAAAAGAATCAGAGATTAACACTATGTCTACATTATATAATCACAGCCGGCTCATGTCACCCCTGGGGGTATTTTAACCTTCCCTGCTGCCACTTGTTTTGGGGAAACCTCAAAACAGATACAGCCCTGCCCAGAGAAAGGCTGTCCCAATTACAAGTACAAAGAGATCAAGGCCCCACAGTCCGCGGCTGCCAGCAGTATCAATGAAGGAAACGAATTTCCGCGAGGTTTTTTCCCAATCAAACAAGAGGAGCAGCGTCTTCATAGAAGCTGCCGTCAGCAGGGGAGCCAGCACCCATCCATACTGGGCATAATCAAAGAACACCCCGAGCCATGTAAGCGCGAGAACAAAAAGCCCATAGCCGGCGAGCGCGTTCACAGTCCAGGGGCGCTGTTCACGAGCGTATTCACGCCTAACCCAACTGTAGAATTTTTTATGGAAAAAGACACCGAAGAATACTTTGATGAACGCACCGGCTGCCAGAATGAAACAGACGAATTCAAACACATTCACAGGAATTCACCTCCAGACTCCGCAAGTACACCTACAGTATGTTCAATAGGAAGAACATTCAATCGCCTGATCCGCATACTCCATCCAGGCACCAATAAAATGAGAGAAAAGGATTTCGGGAGTGATGCAAAGAATGTTCTTATTAAGGATTTTACTGCAGCGGAACGGGGGAAATGACAATGAAAAACATCGTTATCACCGGCAGCACGAGAGGAATCGGCTATGGGCTCAGCAGGCAGTTTTTGAAAAATGGCTGCAGTGTCATGATCAACGGCACAACCGATCAAAGTGTCGAGCAGGCGCTGGCAGCCCTCAGGGATGAATTCCCTGAAAGGAAAATCTTCGGCCTGGCGGGCAATATCGGCTATTATCCGGATGCACAGCGTCTCTGGGAAAATGCCTCTGAAAGATTGGGCCGGATTGATATTTGGGTCAACAACGCCGGCATCGATCAGGTGCGCTCCTATTTTTGGGAAATGGAGCCGGTAGATTATGAGAAGCTGATTAATACGAACATTATAGGTGTGATGAACGGAAGCAGAGCCGCTTTCATCGGGATGCAAAAGCAGGGCGGCGGCCAGATCTTCAATATGGAAGGATTCGGCAGTGACGGGATGATGCGGGAAAAGATGACGATGTACGGCACGTCCAAGCGGGCAGTCCGATATTTTAGCCGCTCACTTGCAAAGGAAGCGAAGCAAACAAAGGTTCAGGTCGGCACATTAAGCCCCGGTATGGTTGCTACCGACCTCCTGAAAAAGTCGCTTGCTGAAGGAGGAAAAGAAGCGGAACAGGCGAAGAGGATATTTAACATTCTTGCTGATGAAGTGGAAACCGTCACCTCGTATCTGACAGAAGAGATACTCAAAACAGACAAAAACGGAGCACAGATCGAGTGGCTGACAAGGCCGAAAATTGCCTGGCGATTCGCCAGGAGCATGTTCACAAAGAGGGAGATTTTCAAATAGCATCCCAGAAGGAGGCAGTTTATGGATGATACCGATTTTTCGCGTCTGAAAGGCGAACACCGCCTATATGCTGTTCCTGAGACCGAAGCTGAACAAAAAGAAATCTTCATGACCCTGCAGGAAAACAGGGAGAAAATCAAGGGTGACCGCCGGGCCTATTATGACCCGGAGGCCGATCGCCAGGCAATCCAAGTATATTACGAGGATATCGACTTCGGGGACATGAATGGAATGGACCTGGCCGAAGCGTTGCATCTTCTCGTTAAACAGACACATACAAACCCGGTCGGCTACAGTCCGTCCAGGTTTGTCTATCCATGGGTCGACCTGCAGGAAAACGGCAGTCTGGTGAGCGTGTATTCAGGCAGGAGAAGGAAGCCGGAAGAGGTGCTTGCCGAAGATTATATAACAGCTGAAAAAAGGAAGCAGCGGCTTGAAAAACAAGTGATCGCCCTTGATGCCGAAGACACAGAGGGAGTCCGGGCCGGAATTGAAAATGAGTTCAAATTCAACTGTGAACACGCTGTTCCGCAGTCCTGGTTCGGAAGGGATGAACCGATGAAAGGGGATATCCATCATCTCTTCACATGCGATCCGGTCTGCAACTCAGCCCGCAGCAACTACCCTTACTATGATTTCAAAGAGTACGAGCCGGAAACCGACCTGATGGCCGTCAGGGATGGATGCGGCAAGGCGGAGGACGAGCGGTTCGAGCCCGAATTTTCCAAAGGAACCGTCGCACGGGCGATGCTGTATTTCCTTTTGAGATATCCGGATAAAGTGAAAAAGTCGTTTAAAAAGAGAATTGATATCAGGCTGTTGAACGAATGGCATCGCGAATATCCACCCGATGTATATGAAAAACACCGCAATGCCGCAATTGCGGATATCCAGGGGAACCGGAATCCGTTTATCGATTACCCGGAATATTTGTTGGATGTAAAATGGTTAAGGTGAAGGGCGGCGGAGTATTGAACATGTTTGGAGGACCTGGGGAGTGAGGGAGGTGTGGATAAATAGGGATTCAGTGCCCGAAAATGATCGGCACGCAGAAATTTAGGTACGGGAAGGCGAGTTGCTTGTGAGAAGCACAACAACAAATCACAGACAAAAGAAATCAAAAAGGCTTGGAGAATTTCCTAAGCCTTTTTTTATTTTTTTCTTAATTCCACTAAAGTACCATCTAGTTGAATTTCTTTAACCGTAAAATCATTAAATCTTCATCAAAATATTTCCCGTCAGTTTTTAATGCATTTGGTTCTACACCATAAACTTTAAACCCTAGTGAAGTGTATAGGCGTATTGCAGATGAATTAGTAGATACGACTGTTAAATGTATTTGTTCCAGTCCGTCACATTCGCTTGTTGCCCTTTCAATGAGGCTTATCAATAGGGTTCTGCCTAACCCTCTTCTTCGGAATTCAGGTTCTATGTACATTCCATAAATAGTGCCTTTATGTACAGTCTTCAGTCGATCCTCACGTGCGAAATTAGCAATGCCAATCAGGGAATGATTGCTGTCAAAACATCCCAAAGTGAATTGGGATTTTGTACGCTGTATCCTTTCCGCGAATTTCTTCAAAGGTCTATTTACCTCTTGCTCATATGTTGAACCGAATGATTCCTGGTCGTTTTTTAATGCACGCAATCTGACTGCCTTATATATTTTAGCGTCGGACTCATCCAACAAACGAATGTTCATCAAGTCACTTCCAATCTATTATTCGAATAGTTGACGTTTTCTTTATGAGGTAGAGCAGCTCGTTTGTTAAGTAAAGTTTCTATAAAAAAAGAAAGCCTATTAAAATGAATATGAAACCGAATAAAATACGGAGTCCTTCGCTTGAAATCGGTTCGGATACAACGTCTACTATCACCACGATAATCCCTTTTGTCATTTCCCCGCTTGTTTTTGTTTCTCTTTTAATGGATTTAAATACGGAAACAATTAAAATAGCTCCAATAATGAAACAAAGAATAGAAATCCAGTACAACATTTATATCGCCTCACTATCTTTCTGTAATTACATTAAAATAAATTCGCCCTGCTTCATAAATATTCCTTTTTTAACTGACTGCCTTCATGATTTCAAAAACTTCAAAAAATTCTTTGACGATACTTGTGTCTTCTTTGCCGCGGGGCGGGCGCTCCCGAAGGAGTCGAGCCCCTTCCGCTCCAATCAACTGGTGCATGAACAGCTGTCCCGCTTTTATTTTGTTCAACCGGTGGTTTGTATAAAAACAATTCTGTTCCGTTTTCTATTGAATGAAGAGAACCCTCTATTGCCGATAAGAATAATCGTTTAATTCAATTCTTCTATCCAAGTTTAGTGTATCTATCTTGATTAATAATGTCTTATATGAAAGGGTAATACCGGTAATACCTGTTTAATCACGGAAAATTACAAAAAAGTTAACCCTCGTAGTAATAACCAATAAAAAACACACTGGGATTTAATGTGTAAAACCCAGTGTGTTTCCCATGATATTTACTTGTTTGCATCATTGATGTAAAGTTGTTACTCACATTGCATCCTGTCCCTTTTCATTTTCCATCCACATGAATGGATACAGGCAGAAACAATCATCACTATTCATTCAGCAGGCGATATTTCTCAAGAACTTTGAATAGCAGGCTGAGCAATATCGCCACAACCGTCGCCAGCGCCATTCCTTTCAGCGCGACAACCCCCAGTGTCAGCGTCGCTCCGCTGATGCCGATGACGAGGACGATTGTTGTCAAAATCAGGTTCGACGGTTTGTTGTAATCCACTTTAGAGTCAACAAGAATCCGGATGCCGGAAGCTGCAATGACGCCGAAGAGGAGCAGGGAAACACCGCCCATGACTGGTGCCGGAATCGTCTGGATGATTGCGGCGAGCTTGCCGGAAAACGACAGCACGATCGAAAAGACGGCAGCTCCGCCGATGACCCAGGTGGAATATACTTTTGTGATCGCCATGACGCCGATATTTTCACCGTAAGTCGTGTTCGGTGTTGAGCCGACAAAACCGGACAGCATCGTTGAGACCCCGTTTCCGAGCAGCGAGCGTGACAGGCCGGGGTCTTTCGTAAGCCTGCGGTCCACGATGTTTTCCGTCACGAGCAGGTGGCCGATATGTTCGGCGACGACTACGAGTGCGGCCGGGGCGATGATCATGATGCTGGCCCAGTCGAATTTCGGGGCATAAAAATCGGGCACAGCGATCCAATTCGCCTGTTCAACAGCACCCCAATCAACCAGCCCGGTGAAAGCCGCAATAATGTAACCGGCGACAACCCCGATCAATATCGGGATGATTTTCATGAACCCGCGGAACATAACCGTGCCAAGCAGGGTGACAAGCAGGGTCGAAACGGATACAAAAACGGCTTTCGGGTCATACGTCCAGTTTTCACCCGCGTCTGCCGGCGCAATCATACCGGCCATTTCGGCGGCAACCGGTACAAGCTCAAGCCCGATGACAGCAACAATGGCACCCATCGCAGCCGGCGGGAAAACAACATCAATCCATCCGGTTCCAGCGATTTTCACTAAGAAGCTGACAAGGACGAAAATCAGGCCGACAATAATAAATCCGCCAAGTGCATAGCTGTAATCGTGAGAGGAGAGAACGACGAACACCGGTGAAATGAAAGCGAAGCTCGAACCGAGATAAGCCGGGATTTTCCACTGGCAGATCATCAGATAAATGAGGGTGCCGACGCCGTTCATCAACAGGATGGTCGCCGGGTTCACCTGAAACAGAATCGGCACCAGAATATTCGCCCCGAACATGGCAAACAAATGCTGCAGGCTGAGCGGCAGGCTTTCCGCCAGAGGCGGCCGTTCTTCCACTTGATAAATTTTCTGCATTGAGGTTCTCCTTTTCTATGTATTGCTTAAATTCTATCTTACCACGTATATATATGCTCACCAAAAAGCCTGCAAATCTGCTGCAGGCTTTTTGGTGAATAACGTTATTTCCGGTTTTCAGGGCCGAGTACGGCCTCGAGCACATCTCTTCTCAAAATGACATCTTCCAGCGTGTATTGATCAAGCACGTGAAGGAAACTGGTAAGCGCTTCGTTCAACACATGCTTCAATTTGCAGACGGGAGTGATGAGGCAGTCATTTTTCCGTTCATTAAAGCACACCGCAACGTCAAGATCTTCTTCGAGCTCCCGGACGAGCGCGCCAAGATTGATTTCCGACGGTTTCTTTGCAAGTGCAACCCCGCCATTGCGTCCCCGAACCGTTTTGATGATACCGAGTTTCCCTAAGTCATAGACAATCTTGCTTAAATGGTTTTTTGAAATCCGGTACACATCCGATATTTCTTTTATATTGGATAGCTCGCCTTCTTTCTTTGATCCCAAAAAGATCAGCAAGCGGAGCGAGTAATCCGTATAAGAGGTCAAGTGCATCGTCATCCCACCTGTCAAGGCAATTTCATGTGTATATCGTACCATATTCCCCTATACCCACAGTAACAAATGTGAACATTTTGTTAAAGATATATTTTTGATATTGCTTTTTGCACTGTGGAAATGTTGTAATAAAAGATGTATTTAAAATGTATCTTTAACACTCACACTACTTTCATCAAAGGGGAGATGGAAACATGGCAAATTCTTCAACTGATACTGCGTTAGACCAACAAACGATTGACATCATCAAATCGACGGTGCCGGTACTGAAAGAACATGGTGAAACGATTACGACCCGCTTCTATCAAATGATGTTCGAGGCCCATCCGGAACTGCTCAACATTTTTAATCAGACACACCAAAAGGAAGGCAAGCAGCCGCGCGCACTTGCGAACGCTGTCTATGCCGCCGCAGCCTATATAGATAATCTTGAAGCCATCCTGCCGGCAGTGAAACAGATCGCTCATAAGCATAGGAGCTTGAACATCAAGCCGGAACACTATCCGATTGTCGGAAAATATCTCCTTTTAGCCATTAAAGATGTGCTTGGTGATGCGGCAACAGATGACATCATCAACGCCTGGGAAAAAGCATACGGCGTCATTGCCGGCGTGTTTATTGATATTGAAAAAGAAATGTACGAAGAAACCGCTGAAGAACCGGGCGGCTGGGTAGGTTACCGTCCATTTACGGTAGACCGGAAAGTTCAGGAAAGTGGTGTCATCACATCCTTTTACCTGAAGCCGACTGACGGCAAGCCGATCGCCGATTTCAAGCCGGGCCAGTATATCAGCATCAAGGTGGACATCGACGGCGATCCATATACACATACCCGCCAGTACAGCCTTTCTGATGCGCCGGGAAAAGATCATTACCGAATCAGTGTAAAGCGTGAAGATGAAAAAGGTGAATTGCCGGGCGGCGTCGTCTCCCGCTTCTTACATGAAAACATTGGGGAAGGCGACATTGTGCAGCTGACTGCCCCTGCCGGCGACTTCGCCCTGGATACGGATTCCGATAAGCCGGTGGTCCTGATCAGCGGCGGCGTCGGGCTTACACCGATGGTAAGCATGGCGAATATGCTGACAGAACAATATCCTGAACGGGACGTGACCTTTATTCATGCTGCCATAAACGGCCAGCTCCAGGCGATGAAAGACCATCTGACAGAACTTGCTGAGGACAATGAAAACTTCGAGTACTATGTCGTGTACGAAAAACCGACTGCGGCTGACCGGGAAGAGGGAACCTTCCACAAAGAAGGCTTCGTGGACCTTGAATGGCTGCAGAGTGTCATCAACACAACAGATGCCGATTTCTATTTCTGCGGGCCTGTTCCATTCATGAAAACCGTAAACAGCGTACTGAAGGAAATGGGTGTGTCTGAAGACCGGATCAACTTCGAATTCTTCGGCCCGGCCGGTGACCTCGAAGCTTCATAAAGAAGATATAGATAAAATGACTGAAGGCTTCCGATATTTCGGAGGCCTTTTTTTACTCTAAAAATCGTCAGCAAAGAACTACTTCGGCACAGCGGATTAAGAATATTTATAAGGTCAGCTGCGCCGATCCATCGATTTCTTTAAACCGTGACATTCATACATACCGCGGCCAACTGTTCATCATATTGTGTACTATAGCAACGCCACGGAGGGATGGATGATGACTGCAGATCGAAGGCGAAGAAGAAGGCCTGCAGGAGGGGGCGGACTTTGCTTGCCGGGCTACAGATGGTGCGGCCCGGGCTGCAGCGGTCCCGGAACTCCGCTTAATGAAGTGGATTCGTGCTGTAAAACTCATGATGAATGCTACCGGGCATATGGGGGACCGGATTGCCGCTGCGACAGCGAATTCCTGCGCTGCCTGGAGAGACAAGTCACACCTAACAGCAGACAAGGAAGAGATGCCCTGAGAATGTACCGCTTTATGAGAATGTGGATGTCTTTTAATTGTTAATGAATAGATCTGCCCTGGTTTACATTTCAGCAAAAAGAGGAGGAAGCCGGCGGGTTTCTCCTCTTTTTGGTTGTTTCTATCATTTCAGCAATTCAAATCACTCACAATGCATGAAAAAAGTCGGCTTTTTTAAATAGTTCGGACAAACATACAACCCACAGACAGCCGGAATGCATATAGTAAACTATCAGAAACCTAACCCTCATGACCAATGAAGAGACCTCGAATCCGGGGATGAGGGTTGACTGACTCATTGCCGGAGTTATTCCGGTATTTTTTATTAGGAGAAGGAGTGAGTGGGATGAAAGGCAAAAACATGGCGGCGCCAACCTTGTTCGAAGCCATACAGAAGATGCTTTTGTCTCCTGTCCGGCGGCCGTGCATCTTCCTTTCGCATATCAATATCGATAAGGAAGCTGCGATTGCCATCGGCGATTTTATCACAGACAGGGGCATCGACATTTACCTGGATGTGTATGATGAATGCCTCTGGGAAGCAGCCGGAGAAGGGGATGCCGGCCGGATTACGGAGTGCATCGAACAAGGGCTGAGCCGCTGCACCCATATGATGTGCATCGTGTCGGAGGATACAAAAAATTCATGGTGGGTGCCGTATGAAGTCGGTTACGGGAAAAAGAGCAGCCAGGAAATATCCACCCTGTATTTGAAAGATGTGTCAGGCATTCCTGCTTATTTGAGGGTAACCCGGCAAATCAAAAGCCTTAGCGATCTTGCCGGATACCTTGAAGAAATCAAGAAAGATTACTATGCGACCAAGAAGCTGGCCGAGTTTTCCAGTGAGGTTTCCGGCAGCGTTTCCCCAATCGATAAATACCTTAAATTATAAAACTGCAGAGAGAGGGGAAGAAGCATGGAAAATTTCTTTTCCATGACGTCCAGTTTCCAGAACGGTTCGATCTCCATAACAGTTCACTTATCCGGAATGTTCCTTGTATTTCTGCTGGCGGGAGCGGGTTTGCTCGTTTACCGCAGAAAAAAGCAATTCGGGATGATTGACGTCGAGCTGGATACGCTGCAAGTCGGCACCAGGTCGGCTGCGGTGTATAAAGTGAAGCGGAATAATGAAAATATATTCATCGCCCACCGGATTTTAATGGAACTGGAAACGCGGAAAGCAGCAATTGAAATTGACCCGGAATATGATGTCCTTATCGAGATTTATGCATCCTGGTATGACCTTTTTACAACAATCCGGGATGAATTGAAAAGCATTCCCGGATCACATTTGAAGAAGGCGAAAAACGATGGACTTATCAGGCTGTCACTGGATATCCTGAACGTCGGCTTAAGGCCCCACCTTACAAAATATCAGGCCGCATTCCAGAAATGGTTTGAAACAGCCGCTGAAAAAAAAGAATTTGCTGGATTAACCGACCAGGAAATCCAAAAACGTTATCCTGAATTTGATGAAATGGTTGCCGACATCATTCGGGTGAACAGCGTGCTCCAGCAGTATTCTTCACAGCTGAACAGGATTATTTGGGGAGATGGAGAAGAGAGAAGCGGCCTTGAAAGAGTGTGAAATCCAAATGATTTCACACTCTTTCAAGGCCGGGCAGTTCCGCAAAGCCGTTCACTCAAGGGCTGTTCCTCGTTACATATGTCCCCGCGATAAAATCGTGAATCGCCCGCTTATCGCTGCGCATCCCGATCATGAACGCACTGACAATGACGCCGATCCCAAGTGTCAGGGCATACACAATTCCGCCGACAAGGTAACGCATCAGCATCGTGAGGAATGTGACATTGCTGCCGTCCATTTTGACGATACGGATGCCCGTTGCTTTTTTCCCGATTGTATAACCCGCCCATATTGCCGGAACGATGATTGCGTATAACAATTCAATGATGCCGTGCACACCGCGTTCTCCTTCGGTGACATTCACATCAAGACCAAGTGCAGCATTAAGGATTTCCGCTGCGATTGATAGGATGATGCCGTCAATGATAAGGGCGATGAACCGCACCCAGAATCCAGCCGGATTATATTCCATACGAGACCCCTCCTTTTGTTTTTCTAAAATACTTTCTAGAAGAATCATTCTCCATTTCATGCCACTCTCCCTGCCGGACGGATAACTTGTCTATTATCTGTCACCTTTAGCGGGTTTTAAAATCGTCCGCTGCAGCGGCACACCGCCCATGCTGATGTTCCGCTCAATAAATGTATATGATTTCCCGTCAATATTAAAACGACGACTCCCTTTATACTCGACTGTGTGTCCCTGGCTTTCCAACTCAGACGCAATCGCCTTCACATAACGGTTAAAATCAATATAGCGGTCATCCAGGTCGATCGTAATGTGGCCTTTCCGATATCCCATTAAAAAATTGAAAAAAGCGAGACCGAGTATGGCGGCAAGCAGGGGCAGGATCCATTGCATAGCATGATCCCTCCATGGTATCTGATTTCATACTATCTTTACGGATAGAAAGGAAAGGAGGTTTCAAACAGTTCCTGTGATAAGATTAATATGCAATGATATCGTATGTCATCAAAAAGGATGAAATGATATGACTACCTTTGAGCGAATAACCGAAAACACGCTGAAGACAGCTCTTGACATCGTTAATTCCAACCAGCTTTATAACAAAATGGAAAACGGACAGCCGCTGCGGTCGATGAGTGAAATCAGGAAAGATTTTCTTAATCCAGTGACAGAAAGCTTTATTATCATGAAAAAACAAAATCCGATCGGCGTTCTGGATTTTCTGCCGAAGAATCCTAAAGATGATACACCCTGGCTTGGCCTGCTGATGATCCATGGGAAATATCATGGATTTGGTTTCGGAAAAAAGGCTTATCTTGCCTTTGAAAACAGATTGAAGCAACACCTTATCCACAAGGTCCGGCTGGGTGTTTTACAGAAAAATGAGAGAGCCAGGATGTTCTGGGAATCGTTCGGTTTCTGCTGTTATGGTGAAAGCGAGTGGGAAGGAAAGGCCGTTGACTGTTATGAAAAACGATTGGATTGCGGGGTATGTAAATGGAAATGAGGAATTTTATTTTGCATAAGGATATTCTGACCGTTGAAGTGACGATAGATCAAGCGGATTATCTGATCGGAGTCCAGTGGAAAGAACCTGAAAAGCCGTTTGGCGATACGTGGATTTTAAAATCATATGCAAACAAAAAGACAGGCGAAAAAGATTTATCAGATGAAAAGATTTCATCATTCCTCGATACGATCAATGCCAGATGGAATTGGAAAGTGTAGCCGAAAGCCGTGGATTTTGCTGTCATGCCATATTTGGCACACCTGATTTGTTATTCTCGACTCAACAAAGACAGACAACAGCAAAATTAGGAGGGGGACGCAGCATGCACCAGTTATTCATTGATTTTGAATTCACGATGCCGGAAGCCGGTACGAAGGGAAAACGCTGGAGTCCAGAAATCATTGAAGCGGGATTTGTTTCGGTCAAAGACGGAAAAATAGAAGATACCTTTTCATCATTTGTCAGGCCGGAGGAAAACCGGATTCTGACCGGGCGGTGCAAAGAGTTCCTCGGCATCAGCCAGGAACAGATTGACACGGGGATTTCATTCAAAAAACTGTCAGCCATCTATACCTATTACATAGCCAAAGACCGTACAACGGTCGTGACATGGGGAAACATGGACGTGCCGATCATGCGCCGCAACTTCCAGGCCGCCGGCACCCCGTTCATCCGGCCGCACCGGGAACTGGATTTGGCCGAAGCGTACCGCAAATTCTACGGCGAACGGAACAACACGGCACTCCGCAAAGCGATCGTGGAATATGGAAAAGCAGGCCGCGGCAAAAACCACCGGGCGCTTGATGATGCGCTGACAACATTCGAAGTGTTCAGGCATTATGAAAAGGACCGCAGCTACTTGAGGCAGAAGGACACTGCGACGCTTGGAGACAAGCTTGACTACGGAAAGATGATGCAGGAGCTCGGTTTTGCATAAAAAGAGAACCCGTATGACTGGTACGTCCAGCTTCGGGTTCATTTTTTGGAGAAATCGTCCGTGTAAGGTTAGTGTCCAGCTCCAGGCGCCAGCGGCTATCGTCATAAGTGGTGATCCCCTCCGGAAGGAAAAACCGCCTTCCTGCGGGCACCCCCGCTTATGCGTACGCCGCTAGGCGGGCGCCTTGCGCATTTCGAGTGTCCAGCTGCGAGCCCTAGCGGCTATCGTCATAAGCATTGCCGCCCCATGAAGGGAAAAATCGCCCTTCCTGGTTCGGCCCTGCTTATGCGTACGCCGCTGAGCAAGGGCTCTCCGCATTTCAAGATGTCCAGCTCCAGACGCCAGCGGCTATCGTCATAAGCGGTGATTCCCTCCGGGAGGGAAAACCGCCTCCCTGCGGGTACCCCCGCTTATGCGTACGCCGCAAAGCGGGCGCCTTGCGCTTTTCGTAATTACTCGGCAGTATGATGAACTGCACAGCGGTTCGGGCCGATTTCGAGCTCGGTTTCTTTTTCGGCGTCGACATCCATTTCGCCGCGGTTGATGGCAACGATGTCTTCGAAGTTCGGCGGTGTTTCAGAGCTTGCCGAACCGGCGACATATTCGACGAAGTCATCCCTGTTCTTATCCATCATCACTTCATTCTGTTTCCGGATCGTGCCGAGTGTTTCGCCGATATACCCGCCATCGTTGATCTCATGGTCGAAATCGGCGTAGTGGGCCGGAAGTACAACGACATCATCTGCAATCTGTGATACTTTGTTATATACGGTATCGTACAAGTCGGCAGCCCATTCGCGCACCTTACCGCCAAGGTCAGGCCGGCCGAGGCCGCTGACGAAAATCGTGTCACCCGAAAAGAGCAGCTTGTCGTTCATGAAGAACGAAACGCTGCCCGGCGTGTGCCCCGGTGTTTTCAGCGCAATCACTTCCAGTTTGATTTTTGCAAATTGGATTTTTTCGTGCTCTTCCAGTGCTTCGTGATCAAATTTCGCGCCCTCGCTTCTCATCAAGTAATAGTTCGCGCCTGTCTGCTTTGCAAGATCGGGCCCGCCCGAAATGTGATCGGCATGAAGGTGGGAATCGACGATATGCGTGATTTTCGCATTTTCTTTTTCGGCATCTTCAACATACCTGTCTGTGAAGCGGGCAGGATCGACGAGCAGCGCTTCTCCAGAAGACAGGACCATATAAGAAAGGCACCCTTTTCCGACACGGATATATTGATATACTTTCACGTCTTCATCCCGGTATACTTCTGTACGGTATAAGTATTCACTCCATGACTTCATTCCGCCTTTCAGGTAGGAAACATCAAGCCCTTCCTCAGCCAGCATGTCGGCGACCATTTTAGATGAGCCTTCCTTCGCGCACACGACGAGAATATCTTTATCGGATGGAATTTTATCAACGATATTTCCTACACCGTCAATGAGTTCAAAATATGGAACATTCATATGTTCGACTGTCGTACCTTCAATTTTCCAGTCTTCAAAATCAGATTCGTTCCGTACATCAAGGATAAATATATCTCCCTTTTTAAGGAGTTTCTCCAGCACTTCTTCACTTGTAATCGGCTTTGCCTCCATAATAATAACCTCCTGTTTCACTTTATTTCTCAGGTTTAACATGTCCAAAAACATGAACGCTATGAAGGCTTTTTTTGAAAAAACTGTGCCTCATCCATTCCTTCTAAAGAAAACATCATAAAATCAGCCGAAAAAGAAACCCTATGGATAAGAAGAAAACAAACATAAAAAGGCAGGGAAAGAAAATGAAGACTGAATATAAAGTGGCGATAATAGGCGGGGGTACGGCCGGCATCACAGCAGCCGCCCAGCTGGCCAAAAAGATATTTCCGGGTGAAATCGTCATCATCGACCCGGCAGATGTTCACTACTACCAGCCGATCTGGACACTTGTCGGGGCAGGTCTTGTCAAAAAAGAAGATTCTGTCAGGCAAGAAAAGAATCTGATTCCGCGCGGAGTCTCTCACGTACAGGAAGCCGTCAAAGCGATTGATCCGGACGGGATGACGGTGACAACCGAAAGCGAAACAAAGATTAAATACCAATACCTGATTGTATGCCCGGGTCTGCAGCTGAATTGGAACAAGGTGAAGGGACTGGAAGAGGCAATCGGGAAAGATGGTGTCGTCAGCAACTATGCTTATGAATATGTCGACAAAACGTGGGAAGCCCTCCGGAATTTCAAAGGCGGTAATGCGATCTTCACTCATCCGAATACGCCGATCAAATGCGGGGGAGCACCTCAGAAAATCATGTACCTGGCAGAAGAGTTTATTGATATGAACAATCTGAAGGACAATACGAATGTTATGTTTTACTCGGCCGACCCAAGCATCTTCGGTGTCGAAAAATACAAAAAGCTGCTTGAAAGGATCGTAGAAGAACGCGGCATCCAGACGCACTTCCGGAGGAACCTGATCGAAATCCGGGGCGGAGAAAAAGAAGCCGTGTTTGAAAACCTTGAAACCGGCGAAACGGAAACCGTTCCGTATGAAATGATTCACGTGACCCCGCCGATGGGGCCGCATGATTTTATGATCGGAAGTCCAGTCAGCGATGAAACCGGCTGGGTCGACGTCGATCCGTACACCCTGCAGCATAAAACGTACAGCACTGTTTTCGGACTCGGCGATGCGGCCAATCTGCCGACATCCAAAACAGGCGCGGCGATACGGAAAGAGGTGCCTGTAGCCGTCAGCAATATCCTGTCCCTGATGAAAGGCGAAGAAATGAAAGCGAAATACGACGGCTATACATCCTGCCCGATCATCACCGGCAAAGGAAAACTCATTCTCGCCGAATTCGATTACGAGAAGCAGCCGAAAGAAACGTTCCCGTTTGACCAGGCGAAGGAGCGTTACAGCATGTATCTTTTGAAGAAAGAATTGCTGCCGCGGTTTTACTGGCACGGGATGCTTAAGGGAAGAATGTAAGAAACCACGAAATAAAGAGTGCAGTCACAAAGGATGTGTGATTGTGCTCTTTATTTTATTGGTGACGGGGGGACACGATCCGACGGCAGTAATTGGCTAATAAAAAAATGCGGCGATGATTATACTTGGAATCGTGCGTTCCTCAACAGTGAAAAGGCCACGCCCGGACTCCCTGCCACTATCAATCCAAATAAGAAAACCCGTAATTAATGAAGTTATTAATCATTACTGCCATTTCCAGCGGCGGCCGGTCCATGTCGTTGCCGATCCAATCTTTGATGACGTGAATGGATCCGCTGATGACAAACGTGCTTAAATACCTGGAATCCTCCTTTCTAATAACGTTATCATTCACGAGGTTGCTCATCATAAATTGCTGGGTCAAATTCATCATGCGTTTTTCAAATGTGGGGGAGCCGTTCTTATTCAACAGGGTTTGGAATACGATTTTATTCTGGGTGACGTATTCCAGTATTTTCTCTGTCATCTGGATGGATTCTTCTTCTATCGTATACCGATAATCATTCAAGTACCGGCTCATGTCTTCTGTGATTTCTTCTTCAATTTTATTCAGTAAATCGTAATGATCGGTGTAATGGGTGTAGAAAGTTGAGCGATTGATATCTGCGATTTCACATACTTCTTTCACCGTGATTGCCGAAATCGGCTTGTCTGCCAGCAGCGTAATCAAACTTTCCTTCAGCACTTTTCGCGTATATTTTTTACGCCGGTCTAATTTCTCACTCATAGGAATGACCTCCAATTGTGACATTTTTGTGACAATCCGACATATAGAAAAGAAGTGTTGGGAAACTGACGGTATGAATAAAACTGTATATTGAAAACCCAACACGGTGTCCATATAATAGTAGTTTGTATGGAATGGTTATGCAAGAGAGGATGAGGCCTTATTGATATAACAGCACGCATCATAAAACATAAAAAATGGATTGTCGCTTTATTCATGATGATTGCCCTTGTCGGTGCGGTCGTGCAATTCGCCGTTCCCGTCAATTACAATATGGTCGATTATTTACCGGAAGATGCGCCATCGACGAATGCGATGGAACTGATGGAAGAAGAGTTTGAGGACCCTGTTGCGAACACACGGGTGATGGTGCGGGATGTTTCGATCACAGAAGCGCTCGCGTATAAAGAAAAATTGGAAGCCATTGATGGTGTGAGCGGTGTGACGTGGCTGGATGATGTCATCGATCTGAAAGTTCCCATCCGAATGGCGAATCAGGATACGGTGGAATCCTATTATCAAAACGAGGCAGCATTATTTTTATTGAATATCAGCGATGGGGATGAAGTCGAGGCCACGGATCAAATTTATGAGTTGATCGGGGAAAAGAATGCGATTGCAGGTGAAGCGGTGAATACCGCTGCTTCCCAAAAAATGACCGGCAAGGAATCGATGAATGCGGCCGCTTTGTTAGTTCCGATCATCATTCTGATCCTGGTTTTATCGACCAACTCCTGGATGGAGCCGGTCTTCTTTTTGACAGCCATCGGCGTTTCGATCTTGATCAACCTGGGCACGAATATCTTTCTCGGTGATGTTTCGTTCATTACACAATCGGTGGCGCCGATCCTGCAGCTTGCTGTGTCGCTGGATTATGCGATTTTTTTGCTCCACAGTTTTTCGGATTACCGCAAGCGCATCCCTGACCCAACAGAAGCCATGCAGCTTGCGATGAAGCGGTCCTTCCCGGCGATCATCGCAAGTGCGTCTACGACATTTTTTGGATTCACCGCTTTGACTTTCATGGAGTTTGGAATCGGCTCCGATTTAGGCCTTAATCTTTTGAAAGGGATCCTGCTCAGCTTCATCAGTGTGATGGTCTTTTTGCCGGCCCTGACGGTGATGTTCTATCACTGGATAGACCGGACAAAGCACAGACCGTTTGTGCCGGACTTCAAAAATATCGGGAAGCGCGTGTTGAAATTAAGGATACCGGGCCTGATCTTGATGGTGATTCTGATCGTTCCGGCCTTTTTAGGGCAGAGCAATACGTCGTTCCAATATGGGATCGGCGACCATCCTGAGAATACACGGGCGGGGCAGGACCAAACCGCCATTCAAGAAGCGTTCGGGAAAAACACGCCGGTGGTGCTTCTTGTACCTAAAGGCGATGTCGCAAAAGAAGAGGAGCTCGTGCAGGAGTTAGAAGATTTGCCTTATGTTTCAAGTGTCTTTTCCTATGTGAATTTGGTCAGTCCGGCCATTCCGTCTGATTTTTTGGAAGAGTCGATAACCGGACAGTTTTATTCAGATCATTACGCACGAATCACCCTTTACACGGAAACCGATACGGAAGGGAAAGCGGCCTTTTCGTTAGTTGAAAACGTGATGGATACGGCAGAGTCTTATTACGATGAAATCCATTTGATCGGGGAGAGTGTGACACTCTTTGACATCAAGAATACTGTTCAAAAAGACAATACGCTAGTCAATTGGCTGACGATCATAACGATTGCGGTTGTGCTTATCCTGACGTTCCGGTCGATCTCAATACCAGTCGTGCTGCTGTTGACGATTCAAACGGCTGTCTGGATCAATCTGGCGGTGCCGTACTTTACGGGTTCATCCCTCGTGTATATCGGCTACCTGCTCATAAGCACCATCCAGCTTGCAGCGACCGTCGATTATGCGATTTTATTCACCGAAGCTTATACGAAACTTCGGAAAGAGATGCCTGCATTAAAGGCAATCAGAAAAACGGTTGATGATAAGGTTTTCGCGGTTTTCATCTCCGCTTCCATCTTATCCAGTGTCGGATTCATCCTGTGGATCACATCGTCGAATCCGATCGTGTCTTCCGTCGGTTTATTGCTGGGCAGGGGGGCGCTGCTGGCATTCATCATGGTTGTTGTCGTCCTGCCGGCGATGCTGCTCATTCTCGACCGGTTCATAGAAAAAACAACATGGAAAGCAAACTTTTATAAGGGGAAATGATGATGAGACTAAAACGTATACTAGTGATATTCATGGCATTTCTTCTTGTCATACCCGCGTTTCTCGCATCTGCGGAGACAAATTCTTCCGAAAAAAAGAATCTCACAGATGAAGGGGCTTACTCGGCGAAACACGAGGTTGTCTATGCGACATTGAATGCCGCCGGGAAGCAGGAAGAAATGTATGTCGTCAACAATTTCACAATCGAAAAGCCTGGAACAATCATCGACCACGGACCGTATACCGGCATCAAAAATTTAACCGATATGACGGATATAAAAAAACAAAATGGACAAATCGAATTTTCAGCTGGCGAAGAAGAGTTTTACTATCAGGGCAACCTGGAAGGCAAGCCATTGCCGTGGGATATCGATATATCCTATAAATTGAATGGAAAGACTATTTCTGCTGAAAAATTGCTGGGCAAAGACGGCCGGCTTGAGATCCAAATCGGCACGGCCGCAAACGAGGAAGCGGATCAAGCCTTTTTCAACAACTATTTGTTACAGATCACCCTTACATTCGATGCGGCGATTTACAAAAATATCGAAGCACCGGATGGAACCATTGCGAATGCAGGGAAGAACAGGCAAGTGACATTTACCGTCATGCCTGAAAAAGAAGGGCACTTCATGATCCGGGCGGATGTTTCCGATTTTGAGATGGAAGGCATAGAAATTGCCGCGGTTCCGTCGTCCATGTCCATCGACGCCCCGGATACCGGTGCGATGAAAAAAGATATGCATTCGTTATCAGATGCAACAAGCGAGATCAATAAAGGCGTGAGCGAACTCCAGAAAGGTATCGCAAAGCTGCATGACGGAGCGGCCAGCCTGCAAAATGGGTCACAGCAATATAAAAACGGAATCAATGACCTGCAAGACGGCTCGTCCGAACTGGTGCAGGGATCGTCGTCGATTAAGGCATCGCTTGAACAAATGAGCGGGTCTGTCGGAGCCGGTTCAGGTGACATGAATCTTGATGAACTGAAAAAGCTTGAAGACGGCCTGCGCCAGATAGCTGCCGGATTGAGCGAAACGGAAAAGGGCCTGACGGATCTGAACACGTCATACAGCCAGGCATATCATGCACTTGATCAGGCGATGGAAGGGATTCCCGCTTATCAAATTTCCGAAGCAGACATCAAGGCGCTGCATGAAAGCGGCGCCGATCCGAAAGTCATCAACCAACTCACGGAAACGTATCGAGCGGCCCTTACTGCAAAAGGGACTTACGGACAGGTGAAAGAGGGGTTCGCTGCCGTCGGTCCGGCACTGGACCAGACAACAGGATCACTGAATGAAATGAGCGCCGGCCTCATAACTATGGCAGATAACCTCGGCAGCAGTTTGGATAACATGAACCTGGCAGATTCGATGAAGCAACTTGAGGAAGGGCTGCAGGCGCTGTCCTCAAATTACGGCGATTTCCATGCCGGCCTGGCTGAATATACCGGCGGAGTCGCCAAATTGGCAGAATCATACCAGGATCTCCATAATGGCATCGGCGGCCTGAAAGACGGAGGCGGCAAACTCGAAAATGGTGCGGCTGAACTCCATGAAGGCACATCCGAACTCGCGTCTTCCACGAGCGACCTGCCGGAACAGATGCAGCGCGAAATCGATGAGATGATGAATGAGTACGATAAATCGGACTTCGAGCCAGTATCATTTGTGTCACCTGAAAATGAAAAAGTGGAGTCCGTCCAATTTGTCATTAAAACGGAAAGCATCAAGAAAGCTGAACAAGATAAAGACGCTCCGGAACACGAAGAGGAAAAAAGCTTCTGGGACCGTTTGCTGGACTTGTTCAGGTGATAGCAGCCTTCTCCCATGGGCAGTGGGGGGAGGCTGTTTTTGTTTTGATTGATGCAGGGGAGGGAGACGACCTTAAGGCATAATAGGCAGAAGAGTTTAAGAACACCCTTGTTGAAGCCGCTTAATAAATTTTGGTTTTCTCCAAGGGAAATAATGTTAATATTATGATGACTGGTTAAAGTTGTGGGGTGTTAATCGTGTTGAAATTTGTTGATGACTTAGCAGGTGCTATCTATGATATTATTACGTTTGTCATAAGGTCAATTAGTTATTTGCTGGCAGGGATGATTATTGTTGCAGTTCCAGTGTATATGATTGTTTGGATAGTTGAATTATTTCAGTGATTTGATTATTTTTAAGAGATTTATTTTAACAAACAGAACGGATAGTACGTTAGTTGTTTTTGACTATTTGCTATGTATAATTCACTTGTAAGGAGTGCATCTATTGACCGAACTTGCAGAAGCTTTACGTGCAATTGCCATAACGATTTTAGTGATCAGTTCCTCTTTTTATTTTCGCCATTTGGACAAAACCAGGAAACAAAGGAAACTGTCAACCTTTGAATTCGTCATGTACGTCACGATTCAAATTGCCTTTATTTTATTTACAGTCAGCTTATTGCTTTACATATTTGTTGTATAGTGATTCAGCCGGGGGTTACAGTTTGTCTATGTTAAAGTTTGTTGTTGGAAAACCGCCAAACAGAGCAAGTACAAAGAAATGGAAACCATCTCAGATTATCTTGTTTAACAATATAAACATTGTTCTTTATTCATCTGGCGAAGTAGGGTTGTAGCATTAGTAGGGCAATTTAAACTGGGGTGTTGATTTCCGCTTCAGGGGCTCGCTTTCACCCAAGGGCACAAGTGCGACATCTGTTCCTGCTTCCCTTCGGTTGCACTCACAGTGTCTTCTTTGCCGCGGGGCGGCGGTGAGCCTCCTCATCGCTATCGCTCTAGCGGGGTCTCACCTGTCCCGCTGCTCCCGCCTGCGGGGGTAGCGAACAGGGAAGACCCCGCAGGCGCGAATAGTGCCGAGAAGCTCCCGGTCGCCCCGCGGAAAGCGAATGCCTGCAGCGGAAAGGAACGGGCTATCTCCAGAATAACCTGCTATCATTTTTGCAGTTTTTCAAAGATGGGTTAGTTTGATAAGCCAAACATTTAAATTCGGATTTATGTGACTTATACTTTGCTGATGAATAACAACATTGAACGTTAACACAGCCCAGAATAAAATAAAAACCCGAACAGGAGGCCTATATTCCATAGGCTCTATCTATTCGGGTTCATTCATTTCAATTCATGGATTATTGGAGAATTTCCTGGATCTTGCCAAGGATCAGCTGCTCAGGAGCTGCGCCTTCCTGTTCGGCTTTCCCGTCGTTGATGACGGTTTTCGGTACGCCCATGACGTTATGCTTTTGAGACAATTCCTGGAATTCCATTGCCTCAATCATTTCGCCGCGGATACGAGGGTTGACCATTGCCATGTGGTGAGCCACGCGAACTGCGCGGGGACAATGAGGTCAGGTGGGTGTTACGAATACGGAAAGTGTAACATCCTGATCGATCGCTTTAAGTGCCTCGATCGTTGCCGGCTCCAATCCGATTTTGTCATTGGCGATATCGATGATGTCCTCGATCAATGTCGTGAACTCGTAGCCTGATGGAATGCCGTAGAAACGCACGCCTGTATCAGTGCCGTCTTCCTTCACGAATACGATCGCAGGATACTTGTCGACACCAAGGCGGCTCACTTCATCCGCATTTTCATCCTTATCCAAATACTGAATGTCGATCTGATCGGATAATGAAGTCAATTCTTCAAGAATTTCTTTCGTCTCGCCGCACATTTCGCAGTTGTCGGTTGTGCTGAAATAACGGATATGCGCAGTGCCAGTCATCTGGCTGAACATATCTCTGATCGTCTGCTTGTCTTCCTCAGCAATCTTTGCCACAGTACTCATCTCCTTTTAAAAAAGTATGTACCCTTAGAGTTTTCCCTTAAGGCTCAGGAATTAAACGGCTCTTGCTGCAGCAGCCGGCCGACAGCTTCCCGTGCGGAGCCATCCGCTCCTGTCATAACCTTCATGTCTGTTTCGTTCATCACCTTATGCAGCCCTCTGCCTGCATGATGGACAAAAACGACATCGACATTTTGCTCTAAAAGAAAATCTTTGATAGTGTCCTGGTGATTTGCAGGATGGTGATGATGGCCGCCTTCATGATGGCCATGCTCGCCGTGCATCGCGGCAAACGGTGCATCAATTTCGTTCCAACGAGCGACCTCTCCATTCTCCACATCAACAAGCGCCAGGGTTGCGGTCCGTCCGAAATGGGCATTCACCATTCCGTCAGGCGTTACTGCTACAGCGATTCTCATGCCAACACCTCTTTAGTCAGTAGGTTAATAACCCTTAGGGGTATATTACGTCTTCAATTGTAACGTTAAATGGCAGATAGTTCAAATGAAATTTGCAGATTGATGCCAGGCACCGCTTCCTGGCGGAAATAACAATTCATCTATACGATTAATGCTGAAACATCTTAAAAAACAAATTCGAATAGGATAGGTATCAAGACAGTATGGAAGGGGAATCACATGATACAAATATCAGGGATGCCTCCGCAGCAAATGGAATCGTGGGATGCAGGAAGTGTGGAAAAAAAGATCATCCAGCAAATGCTTGATGCTCCTGTCCTTTATTCCTATCGCACCAGAAGTGAACTTTTATTTGAAATCAACGTCCGAAAAAATATCATAGAAAGCGCGGAAAAGATGAATGAACAAAAGATTGAATTTACAACCTTTAAAGGCGCTCGCTGCAATCCTGAATACTGGCACCTGACGGAACAAGGGGGGTTCCTTTTAAAGCCGGGGATACGTCCATCAGCAGCTATTATGGATATTTATGTGAATAGTCCTTTGTACGGTTTTGAATGTGCGACAGCTTCCGTAATCATCCTTTACCATGCAGCGATAAAAAGCATTGGTAAGCGTGTATTTGATGTCATGTTCCAGGACCTTTATTTATACAGCTGGCATACCGATTCCGATTTGGGGCTGCACACCTTTTATGCGAATCATTTGATCCCTGGCGATGTTGTTTACTTCAAAAATCCGGAATTTAATCCCGGGACTCCATGGTATAGAGGAGAGAATGCTGTCGCGTTGACGGGCGGCAAATTTTTTGGCCATGGGTTCGGCATAAGGGACGATGAAAAAATGATTCAAAAATTGAACAAACATCGCAAACAGGGGAGCACGCAATCAGCTTATTTAACGAATTTAGTCACAAGGCCATCTTTTAATCGGTTAGCTGAACTTTCAGCAGCCCAAAATGGCCGTACAGTTCGTCGAGTGCCCTACACTGTCATACACCATAATAAATGCTCGATAGCCTTCATTCAGTATTTGACTTATTACAAGAAAATGATTACCGGATAACCGGGCAGTACCAGTCCATGACATTAACCCATTTATGATGTTGACGGGCTCAACTTTCTTTTAGGTGAGTATGATATAGTGACAAATAACTATCGGGAAGGAAGGGTTAAAACGTGGATAATGTAAATGCAATGCCATATATGGGAGCAAACGTAAATGCAGCACCTGTAATGGGCGCCAATGTTCCTCCTATGCCAAGTTATGTTTCTCCAGGTTATAGATACTGTCCTCCGGCAAGGGGATCCAACACATTCGTGTTGATTGTCGTGTTGTTTATCCTATTGATCATTGTAGGTGCTTGCGGTTTTTATTAAACCATGAAGTTGGTGCCTGGTCCCGGCGCAATTAAAACGCGCTGGATCAGGCACCGTTTCTTTTTTCAATCTCCATATGAGATCAGCAGTTTATGCTGTGAAGCCGTAAGCAAGTCCCGGTATGTCCGATTCAGGACGTTATCCTCGAAAAGAACGTCAATGCCCATATACCGGAAAAGATTCTGTGCGCCTTCTACCGCATGCCGGGCCGCTTCTTTGCTGTGCACGCTGATGTCGATCATCTCTTCATCAGACAGCGCGTTTCCGGCGAGATGGCTCTGCCAGGATGTTTCAATCGCCTTATGGAAGGCGGCAGCGGATTGATCGAATGGAGCCGTCAATTGCTCAATTTTACGAATGACAAACGAGTACCGCTCCTGATCCCAAATTTGTAATTTGCGCTCCGCATGGGCCTGGGCCTCTTCGAAAAAATGCCTGGCAATCCCGATTGTGGTCGCGGCGATATTCGCTTCGGCAAACGGCACGAATGGATAGTGATAGACCGGATTGTCATAATGGAAGTGAGGCTTGAACACATCAAACGTTCTCTCTTCCGGAACGAAGGCATCTTTCACATGAATCGTATGGCTGTTCGTCGCTTTCAGCCCGAATGCATTCCAGTCCTTTTCGATTTCCACCTGGCCTGGCCGCAAAATGAACGCCCGCACCGCTCCGTCTTCAACTCCGTCCACTTCAACGCGGCAGTTCGCTGTGAAGGTGGTCGCATGCAGCGAGCCGCTGCAAAACGGCCAGCTTCCGGTAACGCGCCAGCCCGCATCCACTTTGTTCGCAACCCCGTTCGGACGGTCACTGCCGGCTATGTATGCATCGCGCCGGGAAAAAACGTCAGGTGCAAAAGCAGGAGAAATCGTCGTCGCGAAAAAACCGGCCCCTGAACCGATCTGCACGAGCCAGCCAAAGCTGCCGTCGATCCAGGCGGCTTCTTCAAACAGCTTAACCGCCATCGGAAACGGCATCATCCTGCCGTTCAGCTCAGCGGGAAGGAATAACTTGAAAAGGCCCCGATCATAGATGATATCAAGCACATCCGGAGGCAGTTCACCGGCCTTTTCCATCTTCCGGGAATGTCCGCGAATCATGTCAATCGTATATGCATCAAACATCCTGCTTCATCCCTTCCTCTAAACTAAAAGCACTCCCTGACAAGAAGGGAGCGCCTAATTCATTAAGAAACAAGTTTCACTCCCTGCGCCGGCATTATCCGGCTCAGGTCAGCGGGTCAATATCTTTGCGGAATATTCTCAAGCCGGCCGATTCCAGCTCCCCGTTGAATCTATGAAATTCTTACTTTATTATACCGGACATCTTCTCGGTGTCTATCAAGTCGCATGCCTTTCATCTTCATAGGTTCTGATGTAAAATCCGCCAAGCCTGGTCCATTCAGCGTAAAAGACATCCTCAGCCCTTCGGATGTCATGTTCACCCAGCTGCTCATCAAGCCAGCTTTTGTCTTTGCCTATGACCTTCAGGCTCTTTTCATGGACCATGCCTTCATCAATGAGCAAAATGGAAGGTTCCTGAGGCGCCGTGTCAACCCCTAAATCCTTTGCCGTAACAGGTGACTGATCCGCATACTTCATCACACTCAGCTGCCCGCTCACTTCGAGAAACGCATACTTCACGTCACTGACAGAAAAGACCCCCTGCATGCGAAGCATCGTCCGGACCTGCTCCATTTCAAGCTTCGCCTTCTTCATCTCCTTAATGTCTATTTCCCCATTTTCAATAATGATGGCCGTTTTTCCTTTCAGCGGCTTACGGATCTTTTCAAACTTCTGCGGCAGCTTTTCAACGGTATAAATTAAAACGGCCCATAACGCGGCGGCATATATGACATGATAGATTTTTGTCTTTGTATCGTATATCCCCTCTTCAATAATCCCTCCGAGAATGAGTGCATACACAAAATCAAATGGTGTGACCTGGGCCATTTCCTTCTTTCCAAGAAGGCGGGTGATCAGGATGAGTGCGATCAGGCCGATGACCAGTTTCAAGGTAATGGTTGTAAACAAGCGGGAGGACCTCCTATCTGGTGGTGTGATAAGTTATTTACCCCTTATTTCGCTAAGTAATCTGGGAGTAGTTTCCATCCATACGAATACGAAGGTGAAGGGGGGATGAAAAAAATGAGAACAACTACACCATTAGCCAGGGAGAAGTTTAAAAGTCTTACCGAGCCCTCCAGTCGCATCTTTTTTAAAAAATCTGAGCAAAAGTAAAAAGAATAGGAGAATTCAACACAAAACTGGTCTGGAAGGACGAAGAAACGGCCAAAGGAGCTGGACAGAAAAACAAGTAAGCAAAGGGAATTGAGAGCCCCGGAATTGTCAGTTTTTTTTATAGGTGTGCCATAAATGGTTCAGTTGTTTTGTTATATTTAAAATAGAAAAATTTGCCTGAATAGAAACGGAAAGGGGAAAACCACATGCTTTATAAACTGTCTGGAAGCAACAACTTATCTGAAGGAATTATGGAGAAAGTAAGCGCAGGAAATGTCAATTACGAAAATGACTTTGAAAACTGGCTTGAAAACAGTCCGGATGCACTTCTGGATGAATATGAGGGGAATACAATTTTTTGGATTGGGCGGCAGACGAGAGCGGCAATCGGCGATTCCGGTAAATATCCCGATTTAATGGGGATTGATTCGGAAGGAAATCTTGTTATTGTGGAATTAAAGAAGGGCAGCACCCCTCGTGAAGTGGTCGCGCAGGCACTTGAGTATTCAACGTGGGCTTCCGCATTATCGGAAACAAAACTGAATGAAATCTTCCTTCTTTACCAGAATGGCAAAGGCCAGGGAACTGCGATTGAACTTCGGGACAAGTTTCATGAAGTGTTTTATCCTGACACCCAGGAAAAGAGCAGTGTTGAATTCAATCGGAAACAGCGTATTTTCATAATTGCCGAGACTGTCTCGCCGATTGTCAGAGAAGTGACGGACCATCTCCGGGACCGATATGGAATGGAGATTTTCTGCATGGAATACACCGTTTATAAAAGCTCTCAGGGCGAGTATATCATCAGCACCGAACAGATTGGAAGTTCCGCTTCAGTGAAATCCTCTACAGGCAGATGGAACGAGCCGGTAAAAGTGAAAGAACTGGTTTATGATACGGTAAGGAAACTTACAATCTATGATGAAGGTGACGAAACGTTCACTCCTGCTGCCGTGTATCGGGAAATCGCGAAAGAGTATCCTGATATCAACCCGACGACTGTCCGCTGCCAGTTGATTGCGGACTGTGTGAACCATACTTCAAGAAAGCATTATCCGTCAGGCCAGAAGGATTTATATTATCTTGTATCGAAGGGGAATTACCGGAAATATGATCCTCAGAGGGATGGGGAGTGGAATTGGAAGGGGGAGCCGGTAAACATCGGTGCTAGTGAAGAATAGCCGCGAACCTGTCTTGTTCAAAGTATTACTTTATAGTTAGGGGTGGGAAAATGAGCAAGCTGAAGAAAAAAATTGAAGCTTATTATAATAAACAAGAAGTTCAAAAGGAAATTGAAAATGCCAAAACACTTCACCAGGAATTTCTTAATGAATTCCCTCTGGAAAAAATTGAAGCGATGAGTGTAGAAGATTACGCTCTTGGTTACAAAAAGAGAGACTCTTTCAGCTGGTGGCTTGAGTATAACACCATTCCCCTGGGAAGCATCAAAGGAGGGAGTGCAGCAAAACATATCATTTACTTCCGTAAAAAAGATAAAAAATGGCATTATCCTTCTCAGTTTCCGAATGTGGAAAAAGCATGGGAGCAGCTGCGCAGTGATATTATTCAGCTGATTAAATCTTTTGATCAAGGTACATATGAGGGAATAAAAGATGATAACCTTCTTACAAATGCGACTATGCTTAAAGGCAAAATTTCATATCTGTACCACCCTGATAAACTGATGGCTATATATAACGCCAACCATTTAAGGAAATTCTTGAAAGAACTGGGTGCAGATGAAGATGATTTCAAAGGGAAAGATTCGATAGAATTAAACATTATGTTTTCGGAGCTTATTTCAAATCATGAAGAATTAAAGGGCTATGATCGCCTCCTTATCTCCCATTTTCTTTATCATGAATTCATGCGTGAAGAAATATATTATAAGATTGCTCCGGGACACGAGGCCAAGTATTGGAAAGAGTCCCTGGAAGGCGGTTATATATCCATTGGCTGGGATGAAGTGGGGGATTTAAGGGAGTTTAATGATTATGAAGAGTTCAAAAGTTCTTTTTTGACACATGATTTCCAGTCCTCATCTCAAAAAAATATAGAAAAAGCGAACGAACTGTGGAGATTCTATCAATTGCAGTCCGGTGATAAAGTCATCGCCAATAAAGGGAAGTCCAAAATTTTGGGGATTGGCACCGTGACAGATAAAGGCTATGAATACCGCGATGACTTAGAACATCAAAAACATGTTGTGTATGTCAACTGGAATGAAACTTATCAACCTGCCCTCGAAATCCCTAAGCAGGAAAAGTGGGGATTTAAAACAGTTGATACGGTAGGGAAGAAACAGGTGGTTGAATGGACTTCAAAACCAAGTACAGGAAATCCGCAAGGCAGCATTCCCTATACTGCAGAAGAAGAACGTTTTTTTGAAATGACTGAACAGGCCCTGTTGAGAAAGGGCCAGATAATTCTTTATGGGCCTCCCGGTACAGGGAAAACATATATGGCCAGAAAATTCATTACATGGAAAAATCAAAAAGATGAACTATTGAAAAAAACAGATCATAATCCGTTCAAAATTTGGTTTATGGTTGCTTCCGATAAATCAGACGATTTTCGCTGGGAACAGATTATGAATGGAGAAACAGAAAGATGGAATTTAAGAACGGTTGCCAGAAACTTTAGGAATGCCAGAAAAAGCGAAAAAATCTTATGTTACCGGGGGGGAAGTTCCTCTAACGGTATCGTAGGGATTGCCGAAGTATCAGAAGAGTTGCATGATGACTCGTTAGGGGTGAAAGGGGTTTATCATTTCAAGCAAGAAATCCCCTTTGAAGAATTTAAATCGATCCCGGAATATCAATCCACTCAAGCAGGGAAAATGGGAAATCGAGGGACGATGTTTGAATTGAACGATGAGTTTGCAATCTGGGTGAGAGAAACGTTATTGGAATACGGTGATCAGGAAGGTGCCGACATGTTAGGGGATTACATGAACCAGAATAATGTGGAAATGAGCACTTTCCATCCATCCTACCAGTATGAAGATTTCATGGAAGGGTTCAAGCCGGTACAATCCAGTGACGGCACTATAGCATTTGAACTTGAAAAAGGCATCTTCCAGCGTTTTGCGAGTAAGGCGCGGGAAAACAAAGACTCGTTCTACTACTTTATTATTGATGAATTAAATAGGGGGAACGTTCCAAAAATATTTGGTGAAATGATAACTCTTTTGGAGATGGATAAACGCGGGGTGGAGGTCAGGCTGCCTCAAAGCAAGGATACGTTCAGCATACCTGATAATCTCTTCATCATTGCAACAATGAACACGGCTGACAGAAGCATAAAAATGATGGATTCGGCCCTTAAAAGGCGTTTCGCTTTCATTGAGTGCATGCCAGACTATGATCTGATCGATAAACCGGTAGATTTGCTCAGTATAACCCCGGCAGAAATTTTAAAATCCATCAATAAAAAATTGGTTCATCTGCAAGGTAGGGATAAACAGATCGGCCATGCGTATTTTATGGAAAAAGGGGAACAGGTCACCTCTGTTTCTGAAATAAGGGATGTTTTTAAGTTTGAAATCATCCCGCTCATCCAGGAATATTGTTTTGACGATTATAACCAACTGGCGGAAATCATTGGGGAAGACTTTGTGGATGTCATGGGTATGGAAATTAACAATGAACTTCTGAATGGGACGGAAGATGCCTTTATTCAGGTGCTGGAGAGGCAGTTTAAGGACAGCGAATCATGAAACAGCAAATCATATTAAGGGAGTACTCGGATGAATTCCATCTATCGGACTATGTGCTGTCCCCTGATGAACGCGAGTACTTGACGAAAATATCCATCATTCATGAATCCCGGCCGTGGGAAAGACGATTTTATTTTGATGAACTTCAAAATGGCATGAGAATTAAAACACAGAGTTGGGTTGGCGTAATCGAATTAAATGATGTACGCATTGTTATCCAGCCTAAATTCAATGAGACATTTTCGGCATTGACGGATATGATTTTATTTGCCGAAGACCTTCCTTATTATCAAATGGAACGTACAGCCGGAGACATCAACAAGACCAACTTCCTGGAAATTCTTATAAGGCTGTTCCTCCTGGAAACGGAAAAGATCCTCAAGATGGGACCGGTTAAAGAGTATGTAAGAGAAAATGAAAACCTAAGGAACATGAGAGGCTCAGTCGTTTTCTCGGAGAACTTAAAGAATAATTTCAATTTGCCGAACAGAATCTATTGCCAGTATGATGAGCTGGTGACTAATATAATGGAAAATCAGGTCATTTTATCTGTTTTGGCCGCTGCCTCCCGTTTTAATGTATCAGCCAAAACACAGCAGCACCTCAATTTGATGAGAGCGCAGTTTGAGATGCTTTGCGAAGAATATCGAGGAGTTCACTGGCCGACTTTCCATTATAACCGGTTAAACAAACATTACGTCAATGCCCACAAAATCGGACATTACTTATGGAGGCGATCCTCTGCCACAAGTTTCTTAAGTAACGAGGAATTCCATTATTCCTTTTTGATTGATATGAATGAACTGTTTGAGAAATTCGCAGGTCAATTTCTAATGAAGTATCTGCCCCCAGAATATCAGGTCATTGCCGGAAAAAGAGTCACTGATGCGATTACCATGGAAGGGACAAGCTATCGGCATGTCATTCCGGACCTTATTGTGAAAAGCAAACATACTGGCGATAAAAAAGTGATTGATGTCAAGTACAAACAGTATGGATCAAAGAGAGTTGAGACCAGTGACGTTTTCCAGTTGGCCTTTTATGCGCAGTATAATAATCAACAATCAGATGTGAATTATGCAGCGACAATCTTATATCCCCAATATGCTAAAGATAAGCAAGTAAAAGATATCGTGATTGATTTGAATTCCAATTCAGCTTTTGCCGGGAAACTGAATGTTAAGTCCTTAAATATTGAAGAGATTCTTTATTATGATAAGCAGGGAAATCGAATGTACTTGGAAACACTTGCTGAGTCGATATGAAACGGCTTCTTTTCTGTAATAATCGGGTGAAATGCATTATGGTGCACCAAACATGGTGCGCCTATTCTATTATTATTGCTATATAGAATAACTTGACGATAATGGTAAAATAAGGGTAGTAACCAAGGCCGGCACATAGGCACATAGCATAATGGGGGGATAATATGCCGATATACAACAAACTTGTCAGAAATCGAATTCCAAACATACTTGAAAACAAAGGTTTAGAATACTCAACTAAAGTTTTATCAGACAGTGACTACATAACAGCTCTTCGCAGAAAGCTTACAGAAGAAGTGGAAGAGTACTTTGAAACCTCAAATGACCAAGATGCTGTCGAAGAACTTGCCGATGTTCTTGAATTGATTCACGCCCTGGCCAAAACCCATGGATCATCAATTGAACAAGTGGAAGAAGTCCGCAAACAAAAAGCTGAGAAAAGAGGCGGATTTAACGACAAAATATTCTTGATCCAGGTAGAAGATGAGTAAAATCAAACTGGTTACTGAAAACGTACAAAACCAGATCATCAAGGGAATCACTGAATCTGCCACCGTTTATATCCTGACCTCGTTTGTCATGAAGTCAGGGGTGCAGCTGCTTAAACCCTATTTACTTGATGCGGCCAAACGGGGTGCGGATATAAAGATCTGCACCGGTGACTACTTATTTGTCTCACACCCAGAGGCGCTGAAAGAACTATTGTTACCGGACTATGAGAATGTTGAAGTGCGTTTATGGAGGAGCAATGGGACTTCTTTTCATCCAAAGGCATACTTGTTTAAAAATGAAGAGGAAGGCACCTTTATTGTAGGCTCCTCCAATCTTTCACGTTCAGCCCTTACTACGGGGGTTGAATGGAATTTGGTCATGGAAAGAGGCGCGGAGCTGGGTACATATGAAGATGCAGTGGACAGGTTTTTGAAAGTTTTTTATGATGAGCTGACGATTCCCGTAAATGAAGAAACAGTAAAAGCATATGAAAAGCAATATGAACAGTATCACCTAAAACACCCGCACCTTGCCAGGTCCTGGGCAAAGCAAGAAGAAATCGAAATGATGATTCCTGCTGAAGAAAAAAACAAGCATGGGGAACAAGTTATCGATCCCCCGGAAACATACGATATAAAGATTGAACCACGGCCTGCACAAAAAGAGGCATTGGAAGCGTTAAATTCAACAATTGAAGAAGATTACAACCGGGCGATGGTCGTGATGGCAACAGGCCTCGGAAAAACTTATCTGGCTGCGTTCTGGGCGAAAAAGTTTAAGCGTGTCCTCTTCATTGCCCACCGGGAAGAAATCCTGCACCAGGCACATAAATCATTTAATAGAATCATACCGGATCGGACATACGGAATCTATAACGGAAGAATAAAAGAAGGAAGCGCCGATACGATTTTCGCTTCCATTTATACATTGAGCATGAAAGAACATCTGGCAAACTTCCCGCCAGATCACTTCGACTTGATCATTGTGGATGAATTTCACCATGCAGCTGCCAAGTCGTATGAACGAGTTCTTAATCATTTCAAGCCACAGTTCCTTCTGGGAATTACAGCAACTCCCGACCGGATGGATGGAAAAGATGTTTACGCCATTTGCGATGGCAATGTCGCTTTTCAAATGCATTTCATTGAGGCAATCCAGCACGGCTGGCTGGCGCCGTTCCATTACTATGGGGTTTACGATGGTACCGATTATTCACAGATCACCTGGCTCGGCACAAAATACGACCAGGCAGAACTTCTGGCTGCACAGCTGAGAGATGAAACAGCAGAGAATATAATTCAGGCCTGGTATAAGCATAAACAAACAAGAACAATAGGGTTCTGTTCTTCCATTAAACAGGCCCAATTCCTGTCTGATTATTTTAATCGTAAAGGGTATCAAACGATCAGCCTTCATTCACAGACTGTCGATATTGGCAGGAGTGAAGCCATTCAGAAGCTGGAAAAGGGCGAAATTGATGTTATCTTTACTGTTGATCTATTTAATGAAGGTGTCGATATTCCACCGGTGGATACCCTGCTCTTTGTCAGGCCGACTGAATCTCTGACTGTCTTTACTCAACAGGTAGGGCGAGGCCTCCGTTTGCATGACGGCAAGCAGCATTGCACCATAATCGATTTAATCGGAAACTACCGAAATGCGGATATTAAACTGAGTTTATTTGATACAGAAAGAGCAGATAGCAAACAGAAAAAGAAAAAGGCCACAGAGCCAGTTGTACCTAAGCAATGCAAAGTTGATCTGGACGTTAAGGTTATTAATCTGTTAGATGAACTGGCTAAAAAGAAACAGCCAAGGAAGGAAAAGCTGCGTGATGCTTATTTTACTTTAAAAGAGGAATTGGGAAGGCGGCCGACTTATCTGGAAATGCATTTGCATGGGAACGTAAACACCAGGGAATACAAGCAGGAATTTAAATCTTTTGCTGGGTTTCTATACTGGGCTAATGAGTTAAGTGAGCATGAGAGTGAAGTGTACAGGCGTTATCGGGAATGGCTTGAAGAAGTTGAGCGGACAGGTATGGCTAAGAGCTATAAGATGGTTTTGTTGAAATATATGCTGAGCAGGGGGGAGCAGGATTGGTATAAGCCGGTTACTCCGGAGGAGGTCGCTCCGTTTTTTCATCGGTACTTGACTGAGAAGGAGTACCGAAAGCGGGTGGATTTTTCGGATAAGAAGACGAGGAAGTTGTGGGAGTATGATCGAACTGGAGTTTCTAATCTAATTGCTAAGATGCCAATGTCAAAGTGGAGTGGCAGCTCTAAGGGTATTACTGTTTTTGAAAATAATATCTTTAAGTTGAATTTTTCTATAGATAAAACCGGTTTAAACACTCTTTTTTCATTCACCTATAATATTTGTAACTATCGATTACAAGAATATTTTTCTAAGAAAGATGAAATGAGTGTATAAATTTCCAGTCGGGAGGTTGTCCAATGCTCAATTCCGGAATCTACGAACAAATCATAACCCAACAACTAAAAGAAGAACTAATTAACCTAAGTGACAGCCATTTTGATATAGAAAAGGAACCACTAGACACAGAAGAAGCAAGAAAAGTATTGTCATCATACATTCAATCTGTGACCAGAAAAGCCCTACAGTATGTACGAGACAGTGGAACGAATGACAAAGAAGCACTTCTCAAACAAATAAAAACATGTAACGATATCATTCTAACCTTACGAGATCATCTAAATGATCAGGAATTCGCCAAGATGCAAATTGAAGAAGAAGGCGAAGTTTTAACAGCACTTTATTCAAAAGTAAATAGCTTGCGAGGAATTGGGAAACAAAAGACAGTTCGCCCTGTTACTTCAATTTCGCAAAGCTCTTTGTTTACGGGTTCCCATTATGAACCCAATATGCTGAGTGAGATCAAGAAAGAAATTCAGTCAGCTGATGAGATTGATATGCTAGTTTCATTTATTAAATGGAGTGGCTTGCGGGTAATGATAGAAGAACTCCGTAAGTTTACGGAAGAGAAAGAGGGGAAGCTTCGGGTCATTACAACTTCTTATATGGAAGCGACCGATTATAAGGCCATTATCGAACTTAGTAAATTAAAAAATACGGAAATAAAGGTATCCTATGATGTAGATCGGACACGGTTGCATGCTAAGGCATATATGTTTAGGCGCAATACCGGTTTTAGTACGGCATACATAGGCTCATCAAATATCTCAAATCCTGCATTAACGACAGGGCTTGAGTGGAATTTAAAGGTGACTGAACAGGACTCTTTTGATGTCATGATGAAGTTCAATGCTACGTTTGAAAGCTATTGGAATGATCCGGAATTTAAGTTTTTTAACGGGGATATAGAAAGGGATCAAGAACAACTTAAGATGGCGTTAAAGAAGAAAAATGCAAATGAACAAGAGGTCCATTTTAATTTTGATATTCAGCCTTATTATTATCAAAAGGAAATGTTAGAGAATCTTCAGGTTGAAAGGGATGTTTACGGGCGTTTTCGTAATTTATTAATTGCTGCGACCGGTGTTGGTAAGACAGTTGTTTCTGCGTTTGATTATCGGCGTTTTAAACAACAGAACCCTCGTAATGCCAAGCTACTTTTTGTGGCGCATCGCGAAGAGATTTTAAAGCAAAGCCTGGATACATTCAGAGCGATTTTAAAAGATTTTAATTTTGGCGACTTATTGGTTGGGAAGAATAGCCCTTCATCCATAGATCATCTTTTTATTAGTATCCAAAGTTTTAACAGTTCTAAGTTATATGAAAAAACAACGAGTGATTATTATGATTACATCATCGTTGATGAGTTTCATCATGCAGCAGCACCATCTTATCAGAAATTGTTAAGTCACTTTCAACCGAAAATATTACTTGGTTTAACAGCAACACCAGAACGCATGGATGGAAAAGATATTTTTTCATATTTTGACCATGCCGTTGCATCAGAGATGAGACTAACTGAAGCAATTGACCGGAAATTGTTAAGCCCATTTCAATATTTTTGTGTAACCGACACAGTTGATCTGTCTAAATTGAAATGGAGCCGCAAAGGATATGATATTAAAGAACTAGAAAACGTTTATACGACCAATAAAATTAGAAGTAACCAAATCATAAAGAGCATCTATCAATATGTAACCGATATAGAAACAGTAAAAGGTCTTGGATTTTGTGTAAGTATTGAGCATGCAATTTATATGGCAGACTTTTTTAATAAAAACAGTATTCCTTCAGTTGCTCTTTATGGCGGTTCCGATGATGAAACTAGAAAACAAGCAAAGGACCTTCTTATTAAAGGGGAAATCAAGTTTATTTTCGTTGTTGATTTGTACAATGAAGGTGTTGATATCCCCGAAGTAAATACTGTTTTATTCCTAAGACCGACAGAAAGTTTAACCGTTTTTCTACAGCAATTAGGTCGGGGGCTGCGTTTATCAGAACACAAAGAATGTTTGACTGTGTTGGACTTTATTGGACAAGCACATAAAAATTATGATTTTGAAGAGAAATTTCGCGCCTTGATTGGCAAAACAAAACATTCAGTTCGTTACTATGTAGAGAACGGTTTTTTTAACCTGCCAAAGGGATGTTTCATTCAACTTGAAAAACAAGCTAAGGAATATATTCTTAGAAACATTAAAACCTCAACCAACTCACGCGTAAATATTATAAGTAAACTAAAACACTTTACTGAAGATACCGGAAAAGAGTTGACGTTAGCCAGTTTTCTCACTTATCACCATATGTCTCTGACTGATATTTATGGTAAGACAGGAGACCGCACGTTTTCGCGTCTAAAAGTCGAAGCAGGACTTATACCAGAGTTTGAATCTTCGATGGAAAAGCTTTTAGAAAAGCGGATTGCGAACTTATTTCATTTGAACTCACGAAAACTACTCAAGTTTTTGCTTGGATATCTTGAGAATTTCCAAAGTGTAACGGAAGAAGAAGAGCTTATGGAAGCAATATTTTACTACTCTTTTTACAGTCACAATCCAAGGAAAGAGGGGTTTGCTTCTTTAAAAGAAGCACTAAAGAAGGTAGTAGAAAATCCATATTTTAAAACAGAAATAGAAGAAATTCTTCAGTACAACTATGAGCATCTGGAAAGTTTGGAATATGAAAATGACTTTTCATTCTCTAGTCCTTTAGGGGTTCATAGTAAGTATTCTACCTCGCAAGTGTTAGCTGGTCTCGGTTACTATACAGAAGAACAAAGTCCAGCTTTTCGAGAAGGTGCTAAGTACCTCGAAGATAAAAAAGTGGATGTCTTTTTTATCACTTTGAACAAATCAGAAAAAGACTTTTCGCCTTCCACGCTTTATGAAGATTATGCGATCAATGAAAGGCTGTTCCACTGGCAAACACAAAGTCGCGTATCGGAAAACAGTCCAACAGCTAAGCGCTATATTAATCATCGGAAAACCGGCAATGAAATAGCATTATTTGTACGGGAATATAAAAGGGATGACTCATATACTGCTGCTCCGTATACGTTTTTAGGTACTGCAGAACATGTCAGTCACTCAGGAGATAAGCCAATGAACTTTATATGGAGACTGAAAGAAGAAATGCCGCCAGCGATGGTGCCCAGAGCTAACAAAAACATTTTATAACTGAACTAAAATAAGGTGTCAATCGGCACCTTTTTCTTGTTTAAGTAGTTCCTATTATTTGGATACCACCAAATTCCCCCAACCACATACAAAATTCTACCAATATAATATAAAATAAGACTATAAAAAAGTTACCGTCTATTTCAGGGAGGTCAATCATGCTCGGGAAAATGCTAGACAATAAAAAAACAGGATCAGTCGGGGATGCGCTAAAGCCTTACTTCAAAAAAGATGCGAAAGTGGCGGTCATGTCATCCCTTTTTACCATATATGCGTTTGAGTCCTTGAAGAAGGAACTGATGAAGGTGGAGGAACTGCGGTTTTTGTTCATCGATCCCGCTTTCACATCTGAGAAACATGCAAAAGGGCCGGTTGATCCGCAGCAGGCGGAACGGGAGCAGCGGCTGTCCGGGTCGGAGCTGGAGATCAAGCTTCGCAATGAGTTGTCGCAGGCGAAGGTTGCGAAGGAATGTGCGGCCTGGATCAGGTCGAAGGTGGAGATGAAGTCGCTGACATCGCCGCTGACGCCGACGCGGATGTTCCATGTCGAAAATAAAGATGGTTCATCGGTTGCCATCCAGGGCAGTTCGGATTTCACGAGCAGCGGGCTCGGGTATACCTATTCGCCGGCACTTGCGATGAACACGCTGATTGATGATCAGCAGTTCACGAAAAAGTATATTGAATGGTTCAACGATATCTGGGACAATGAAGCAATTATCGAAGAGGTGAAGGATGAAGTTCTTGAGCGGATCGAGGTGCTGTATGAACATCACACGCCCGAGTTCCTTTACTATGTGACGCTTTACAATCTGTTCAGGGATTACCTTGAGGAATTTGATGAGGATGCGATCGTGAAGTCGAAGACGGGCTTCAAAGAGACGGTCATCTGGAACAAGCTTTACAAGTTCCAGAAAGACGGTGTGCTCGGAGCGATCGATAAGCTTGAGAAGCATAACGGCTGCATCATCGCCGACAGTGTCGGGCTCGGGA
This sequence comes from Bacillus marinisedimentorum, assembly GCF_001644195.2. Classification (NCBI taxonomy): domain Bacteria; kingdom Bacillati; phylum Bacillota; class Bacilli; order Caryophanales; family Bacillaceae; genus Bacillus; species Bacillus marinisedimentorum. The sequence goes on from NZ_LWBL02000050.1 coordinate 51,361, forward strand.
AGACGTTCGAGGCGCTGGCGGTCATCAAGTATTATGAGCTCCGGAACGACCGGGTGCTCGTGCTTTGTCCGAAAAAGCTGCGGGAGAACTGGCAGATTTTCACGCAGAACGACAAACGGAATGTGCTCGCCGACGACCGTTTCAATTATGATGTGCTGAACCATACGGATCTGAGCCGGCAGGGCGGGTTTTCCGGTGACATCAATCTTGCGACGGTGAACTGGAGCAATTATGATTTGATCGTCATCGATGAATCGCATAACTTCCGGAATAACGATGCGCGCAGCGACCATGAAACGCGCTACTCCAGGCTCATGAATGAAATCATCAAAGCGGGCGTGAAGACGAAGGTGCTGATGCTGTCGGCGACTCCTGTTAACAATAAAATGAATGATTTGAAAAACCAGGTCGCGTTCATCACCGAAGGCAAAGACGATGCGCTGCAGGATGTCGGCATCGAAAGCGTCGAGCAGGCGCTCCGCAAAGCACAGACGGTGTTCAACAAGTGGCTGAAGCTTCCGGACAGCGAACGGAAATCGGATGCGCTGCTTGAGATGCTGAACTTCGATTATTTTAAACTGCTCGATGCCGTCACGATCGCAAGGTCACGAAAGCATATCGAGAAATACTACGATATGGCGGAAATCGGCAAGTTCCCGGCCCGGCTCAAGCCGAAGAACGTGTATGCGGATATTGATGTCCAGAATGAATTTCCGGCGATCAAGGAAGTCAATACGCTCATCAACCGGTTGAATTTGAGTGCGTACTCGCCGTTAAGCTACGTCCTGCCCGAAAAACAGGACGAATACAGCCGCAAGTATGACCGGAAAATCAAGGGCGGCTCTGTTTTCAAGCAAATCGACCGCGAGCGCAGCCTCGTCCATTTGATGCGGGTGAACCTGTTGAAGCGGATGGAAAGCTCGATTCACTCGTTTGGCAAAACGGTCGCTTCGCTGCTAACGAAGATTGACGACCTGCTTTACAGGCTCGATCACATCCAGCAGTATTCGGACGAGAATGTGACGATCAACGATATCGACATTGATGATGACGATGTGGAAAACATGCTTATCGGCTCGAAGGTGAAAGTACTGCTGCAGGACATCGACCGCGTCAAATGGAAGCAGGATCTGAAAGAGGATCAGCAGAAGCTGGAGCGGTTGCTTGTCGAAACGGCCAAAATCCAGGTGCCGCGCGATGCGAAGCTGACGAGATTGAAAGAATTGATTGCGGAAAAAATAACGAATCCGATCAATGACAACAACAAAAAGATCATCATTTTCACCGCCTTTGCGGATACGGCCGGCTATTTGTATGAAGAGCTGTCGGAGTGGATGACGGAGATGTATGGATTGAACAGTGCGCTTGTCACCGGATCCGGCGGCAACCAGACGACGCTTGGCGGTGCACAAAGGGATCTGAACTCGATCCTGACCCATTTTTCGCCGGTTTCCAAGGAACGGGGCAAGCTCGATACCGGTGTTGACGGCGAAATCGACTTGTTGATTGCGACAGACTGCATTTCCGAAGGGCAGAACTTGCAGGATTGCGATTATCTCATCAATTATGATATCCACTGGAACCCGGTGCGGATCATCCAGCGCTTCGGCCGGATCGACCGGCTCGGGTCGAAGAATGATGTCATCCAGCTCGTGAACTTCTGGCCGAATATGGATCTTGATGAATACATCAACCTCGAAGCGCGCGTGAGCGGCCGGATGGTGCTGCTCGATATCTCGGCGACAGGGGAAGAGAATGTCATCGAGTATGACGAAAAGAAACAGATGAATGATCTTGAATACCGGTCGAAACAGCTGAAGCAGCTTCAGGAGGAAGTGATCGATCTTGAGGATATTTCAGGCGGAATTTCGATCACCGATTTGACGCTGAATGATTTTAAAATGGATTTGCTTGATTATATGCAGACAAACAAGAAGAAAATCGAAACGGCACCGCTCGGTCTGCACGCCGTTTCGTCATTGCAGCTCGCACCTGCTGACGGCATGGAGCCGGGTGTCATTTTCTGCATCAGACAGCGCAATGCAAAAGCGAAAGTGAAGGACACGAGCGCGTTGTATCCGTACTATCTCGTTTTTATCGGCATGGACGGGGAAATCAAGCTCGGTCATTCGAAAACGAAGCAGATCCTCGACCTGTACCGGAAAGCCGCGTATGGACAGAAGGATGTGTTCAATGAATTGATCCATCAGTTCAATGAGGAAACAGGGGACATGAGCGACATGTCGGCCTACCGGGAGCTGTTTGATCACGTCATCGAATTTGTGCTTGGCATCGTGGAGGAAAAGGGGATGGAATCGCTGTTCAGCCTCGGCAGCTCCAACCTGCTTGAAGACAGCGGCACGAACACGGATGACTTTGAACTCGTATCATTTTTAATATTGAAGTAGGTGAAGTGAACATGAGAGATTGGTTGATTCAAAGGTTTGAGATCCCGGCCCGGACGGTGCTGAACCGTAAAATCCCTAAGAAGGCGTTTTTCACGCAGGGCGATTTGTCGGCTTCTGAAAAGGAACTGTTCACTTCGCAGATCGAGGGGGTTTACTTGCTGAGTGTCATGAACCAGCAGAGCATCAACATCCCGGTGTTCAAAACCGAGGACATCAATTATGCAGAGGTCGTCTGGGTGTATGTGCAGCTGCGGACAGCCAAAAACGCCGGCCGGATCGTCAAAGCAGTCCATAAGGCGATTCCGAACCCGGTCGTGCTGATCATGGCATCGCCTGATGAAGAGATGATGCTGAGTGTGTGCCATAAATGGCTCAGCAGAAATGATAGGATGGAGATAGTGACGGAAGCGCCGGTGATGACCGGATGGTTCCGGGCCGCCGAAGAAGAGGGGCGCCCGTACGGTCGGCTGCTCGACACCCTCGCTGTAACGAATCTGTCATTTGAAAACTTTTACACGTTCTATGACGATATCCGGCAGTGGGTGACGTGTGAAAAGGTCATTCCTCTTCTGGGAATGATGTCTGCTGACAGGGGGAACCGCACCAGCGTCCTTTCCGCACTGGAAAAGGCGGACGGATTACAAAAGGAAATCGATCAGCTGAAAAAAGAACAGAAAGGGCTGCTCGATTTCGGCGCCAAGATGGAGTTCAACATGAAAATTAAGCGACTCGAACAGCAATTGGACGGTCAATTACAAGCAATAAGGGAGTTGTGCTAAGTGGAAAAAATGGACGGAAAGACATTTGATGTTGTGAATGACAACATCAGCAAGCTGAAAGAACTGTTTCCGGATGTATTCACGGAAAACAAAGTCGACATCGATAAACTGCGGCTTGCGCTCGGCGAAAATGTCGAGAAAGAGAAAGAGCGCTTCGAGTTCACCTGGAACGGCAAGACGGAAGCAATCCAGCTCGCCCAGAAACAGACAGCCGGCACATTGCGTCCGGCGAAGGAGGAGAGCGTCAACTGGGATACGACGCAGAACCTTTATATCGAAGGCGACAACCTGGAAGTGCTGCGCACCCTGCAGAATGCCTACCGGAACAAAGTGAAACTGATTTATATCGATCCGCCCTACAATACCGGCAAGGATTTCGTCTATAAAGATGACTTCAAGGACAATGTGAAGAGCTATAAAGAGAGGCTCGATGAAAACATGAAGTCGAATGCGGAGATCAGCGGCCGTTTCCATACCGACTGGCTGAATATGATGTACCCGCGCCTGAAAATCGCCCGAAACTTTTTGACGGATGACGGGGTCATTTTCATCAGCATCGACGATCAGGAAGTCGACAACCTGAAGAAAATCTGCAATGAGATTTTCGGCGAAAACAATTTTGTCGCAAGCGTGATCTGGGAGCGGGCGTTTTCGCCGGTCAACACGAAAAAGCATTTTTCAGAGAACCATGATTACATACTCGTGTATGCGAAAAACCTTCCCGAACTTGAATGCTACGGCATCAAGCGCGACGATGAATCGAACGACAGGTATACGAATCCGGATGACGATCCGCGGGGTCCGTGGACGTCCGGCGATTTGTCGGTTGGTCCGATCGTGCCGGCGAAGGTGTATGAAATCACGACGCCGTCCGGCCGCAAGGTCATGCCGCCGAGCGGGTACTGCTGGCGCCTGACGAGAGAGCGGTTTGAGGAGTTTGTCGCCGACAACCGCATCTGGTTCGGGGAAGACGGCAACAATGTCCCGCGCATCAAGCGGTTTTTGAGCGAGGTCAAAACGGGCATCACGCCGATGACGGTATGGCGCTATACCGATGTCGGCCATTCCCAGGATGCGAAGCAGAAGCTCAAGGAACTGTTCGGCGGGAAAGCTTATTTCGATTATCCGAAATCGACCGGGCTGATCAAGCGGATGCTCGACTTGTACACAGATGACGATTCGCTCATCATGGACTTCTTTTCCGGCTCGGCGACGACCGCGCAGGCGATTTTTGAAAAGAACGCGGAAGACGGCACGAACCGCCGCTTCCTTCTCGTGCAGCTTCCGGAAGCGGTTGATGAGAAGTCGGAAGCCTATAAGGACGGGTACCGGACGATCAGCGATATCGCGATGGAACGGATCCGCCGGGCCGGCAAAAAAGTGCTGGCTGACAACAGCGATGAAGCGGGCCGGCTTGATGCCGGGTTCAAAGTGTTCAAGCTCGATGAAACGAACCTGAAAGTATGGGATGAGGAATCGCTGGATCTTGAACAGGATTTACTCGATCTCGTCGAACCGGTCAAAGAGGGCCGTTCGCAGGAAGATGTCGTGTATGAGATTTTGCTGAAGTACGGGGTTGATCTGACGGTTCCGATCGAAAAGACGGAAATCGCCGGCAAGACGGTGTACTCGGCCGGGTTCGGTTATCTGCTCGTCTGCCTCGAACGCGATTTGACGCTCGATCAAATTGAAGAAATGGCGAAACAGCAGCCGGCGCGCATCGTTTTTTACGATGAAGGCTTCAAAGATGATACGGTCCGAACGAACGCCCAGCAGATCCTGAAACGGTACGGCGTCGAAGATATCCGGGTGATATAAGGGGGATGGAATTGTGAAGATTAAGTTTGATAAGCAGCAGTACCAGCTTGATGCCATCCAGTCCATCACCGATATTTTCGAAGGGCAGACGGTCAAAGCGTCCAACTTCACCGTCAGCATGGGCGATATCGTCGGCCAGGAAATCACCGAGCTCGGGATCGGCAACAAGCTCGAGCTGTCGGAAGCGGAAGTGCTCGAAAACGTGCAAAAGGTGCAGATGCGGAATCACCTGCAGAAAAGCCGGAACATCCAGGACTGGAACTTCACTGTCGAAATGGAGACAGGGACAGGCAAGACATATGTGTACACCCGGACGATGTTTGAGCTGAACAAACGATACGGTTTTTCCAAGTTCATCATCGTCGTGCCGAGTGTCGCGATCCGCGAAGGGGTCTACAAATCGCTGCAGATGACAGAAGAGCATTTTGAACAGGAGTATCCGGGCCAGCACTGCCATTTTTTCAAATACGATTCGTCGAAGCTCGAGCAGGTGCGCGAGTTTGCGACGAGCACGAGTATCGAAGTGATGATCATCAACATCGACGCGTTCCGGAAAAGTTTTGACGACCCGGAGAAGGAAAACAAGGCGAACCTGATCCACCGCGAGCGCGACACGATGAACGGCAAAAAGCCGATCCAGTTCATCCAGGAGACGAATCCGATCGTCATCCTCGATGAACCGCAGAGCGTCGATAACACCGGGAAGGCGAAGGAAGCGATCGCATCGCTGAATCCGCTCTGCAAGCTCCGTTATTCGGCGACCCACCGCGAGACGTACAATCTGATGTATAAGCTCGACCCGGTCGATGCGTATGAGCAGAAACTCGTGAAAAAGATCGAGGTGCTGTCGATCAACTCGGATGATGACTATAACGATCCGTACATCAAACTGCTTGATGTTTCGAATAAAAACGGCTATAAAGCGACGGTCGAACTCGATGTGCTGACGAAGAAGGGGACTGTGAAGCGGGCGAAGAAGGAAATCAATCCGAATTCGAAAAACGATCTGTACCTCGTCTCCGGTGAGCGCGATATATACCGCGGTTATGTCGTGGCTGGCATCGACTGCCTCCCCGGCAATGAATCGGTCGAGTTCGAAAACGGCAGCGTCCTCCGGCTCGGCGAATCGGTCGGCGGGATTGATGATGATTTGCTGAAACGGTATCAGATTCGGGAAGCGATCCGGACGCACCTTGATAAGGAACTCAGGCTCGTCCACCGCGGCATCAAAGTGCTGACGCTGTTTTTCATCGATAAAGTCGAGAATTACCGCGTGTATCCGAAAGGGGAAGCATGGCAAAAAGGGAAATATGCCGGGATGTTTGAAGAGGAGTACAGCCACTTGATCAAGCAGCCGAAATACCGGACGCTGTTTGAGGAGGATGCGTACATTTCCAATCACAAGGCGGAAGACGTGCATGACGGGTATTTTTCCCAGGACAAACAGGGCCACTACAAAGACAGCAAGATGAATAAGGACGGCAGCCTGCGGTCGAACAAAGCGGACGAATCGGCGTTCGAGCTCATCATGAAGGAAAAAGAGCGGCTGCTCAGCTTCGATACGCCGCTAAGGTTCATTTTTTCCCACTCGGCCCTGAAAGAAGGCTGGGACAACCCGAACGTCTTTCAGATCTGCACGCTCGTGGAAACGAAGGACCCGCTCACGAAGCGGCAGAAAATCGGGCGCGGACTGCGGCTTGCGGTCGACCAGGACGGGAGGCGCAGCTACGATGAGAACGTCAATATCCTGACGGTGATCGCCAACGAATCGTACCAGCAGTTCGCCGAGACGCTGCAAAACGAAATGGAAGAGGAAACCGGTGTCAAGTTCGGCTACCTTGAGGAGCACTCTTTTGCATTGATACCGGTTCGTGATGAAGCGACAGGTGAAAGCAGGGAGATCGGCTATGAAACGTCCTCTGAAATTTTCTCGCACCTTGTCAAAGAAAACTATGTGACGAAACAGGGCAAGGTGAAGGAAGCGCTGAAGGAAGCGATCGCATCCGAATCGTTTGCAGTTCCAGAAGCGTTTGAAGGGATGAAAGCCGACATCGAGCAGGTGATCCGCAAGTCGATCAAGAAGCTGCCGGTTTTCAACAAGAAGGATGAAGCGGACATCAAGCTGAACAAGGAAGTGCTGCTCACGGACGAATTCAAGGAACTGTGGGACCGCATCAAGTACAAGACGACATATTCCGTTGAGCTTGATGCCGAAACATTGAAGCAGCGCTCCATCGCCGAAATCCAGAAGCTCGACCGGTTCAAGGCGAGAAGGATCAGACGTGAGAATGCGCGCATCAACGTCGACCATTCGGGCATTTCCGGCGAAGGGCAGACGATGCGCGTCTATGAGGCAGATGAGGAAAAACGGCGCCTGCCTGACATCCTCCGCTACTTGCAGGAACAAACGAATCTGAAAAGGCGGACGCTCGTCGGTATTCTGATCGGCTCGAAGCGCCTTGACGAATTTGAGAAAAATCCGCAGGCGTTCATGGAAGCGGTCATGAAGATCATCAACCGCGAAAAGAAAAAGCTCATCGTTGACGGCATCAAATATGAGCGGATCGGCGACCATGCCTTTTATGAGCAGTCGCTGTTCGAACACCAGGAGCTCGTCGGCTATATGAAGGCGAATGCGGTTGAAGTATCAAGCGGCAAATCCGTTTATAATTACATCCGCTATGACTCCAACATTGAGCGGGAATTTGCGGAAAGCTTGAATCACGATGATGATGTGAAGCTGTTCATCAAGCTGCCGTCCTCGTTCGTCATCGACACACCGCTCGGCAACTACAATCCGGACTGGGCCATCCTGGTGGAAAAAGACGGTGCCGAAACGCTCTACTTTGTGGTCGAGACGAAAGGGAGCACCGCCCAGGAAGACTTGCGTCTCACCGAACACGGCAAAATCATATGCGGACGCAAGCATTTTGAGGCGCTGGAAAACGGTGTGGCGTATAAGTTGGCCGATCAGTATGGGACATTCAAAGAGGGAATCTAGACAAGTGGGGCCAATGCCGGGATTGAGCCGGTGTTGGCCTTGATTATTTTGGAAAGAACAGCCTTTCCGGCAGGTAAATAATGTATAATGGAAACGGGAGTAGACCGCTTAGCCAAAGCGTTTAGAGGGGGACATACATATGAGCAGCCAGACGTATTTCTATCAATTTCTGGAGCCGGTTTCAAAGGAACTGGCACTGGTGGCGCGCGAGCTTGAGAACAGCATTTTTTCCAGTCCGCGGACGATGCTGACCCATGCGCGCGTATTTGTGGAAAACATTTTAAAGAAAGTGATTCAGGCTGAGAAGCTCGCAGAAATGCCGGGGACGAACCTGAAGGAACGGCTTGATTTGCTGAATGAACACGGCATTCTGGAAAAAGATATCCTTGATGCGCTTCATCATGTACGGATGATCGGCAACCAGGCAGCACACGATGCGCGGATGTTCCGCTATTCGGAGGCATTAAAGTCATGGGAAGCCGTCTATGAAATCGTGAAATGGTATGTGGAAGTGTACGGCCCGGTTTCGATGACTGTTCCGGATTATCAGGATCCGGCGCCAAAGACTGAACAGGGCTATGACCAGAATGAACTCGAAGTCCGTCTGAAATCGATGGAGGAGCTGCTGGCCAGGTCCATCGGACAGATGACAGGCGGAAGCGCCCATCAGGAAACAGCGGCGACGGCTGCTCCGGCGGAGGAGAAGGTCCTTGCGGCAGAACCGGAACCGCCCGGGTTCACGGCAATCCGCACGATTACCTATAAAGACCGCCGGCTTGACGTCCCATACTTTCTGCGTGATGCCTTTTTGCTGCCGCAGCGGTTCGCGAAATCCGAAACCTTCCTCATCAGGCTAGGCGCCGAACAGCAGGCCCGGATCATGAGCGAACTGCCGAACCATCTGGAAGGGCTTCATAAACTCGTAAAACGGTATAACGAGAAAAATGATGAGACGCTTTTCGAAGAATTGAAGACTTTTATTGAAGAAGAGAAAACCCGCCGCCAGGTTGCGCTGGAACGGCCCGGTGAACTGTTTTTATTTTTCGGGGATGAGTATGTTGTCGTCACCGAGTCACTTGCCGGTATTCCGCTGAATGCAGAAGAGTTCAAGGGAATTCCGAGCCTGCTGCGCCAGCTGAACGAGGATGAGATCGAGACGGTCGGGCAGCTGCCGAAGGAACTGGTTATCCTTGCGAAATACTCGAATGTCGGAATCGGAACGGTGGAGAAACTGTTTGAGCAGTTGAAGGAGAGGCAGCAGACGGTTTGAGTAGAGATGGACAGGATGTGGTGACGTGAAGATAAGGACGACAGAACGTGAGCATCAGTTCAGGACCGACTTTTTTGACAGGCTGAATATCCATCAGCTGGAGGGCCTGACGCTGGACACTGCCTATCATTTTACCGCATGTATCGAGGCGGTTGACTATGAGGCCGGGGAAGAAATTAGTGTGGAGACGTTATACACCCCGCAGGAAATAGGGGCCAGGCATATCATTGCAAATAAACTGGGCATTCCATTTTACATGGTTGCCCAGCGGGATTGGGAGTTTCATATTTACGAAGTTCTTTATCCATCAGGGGAGTATAAGTTTCTGTATAAATTGGATAGAGCCCCTTTTTTAATCTGGTGGTCACGGATCAAAGGCACCCGGCAGCCGAAGCGATTATATGAAGCACAGCCGCGGGTGAGCAGGTCGTCGTTTGACAACCTGCTGGAGGCCAACAACATGGCCTGGGGCGGAAATGTTGATGGGTATATTGTGAAAGATAATGAGATCAAAGCCATTGTGGAAAACATATTTACAGCGAAGTTTGAGCTGACCGACCAGAAAGCCGATCCGGCCCGCTACTTTCATACCAAAGGTCCGAACTATAATTCCTGGCTGCCGAATGTGAAGCTGGCACAGGCGTTTGATGTTCCGCTGTTTTTGTTCACCTATGAAGCGGGCTCGGCGGATGAGCGGATCGGATTTACGGTTGTGGACTCATTGAGCAGGCGGGGGATTGTGTACCGGAACAATGTGCATCCGTATCAGAATGTCCTGACCGGCATGAACAACATTGTGGAGGCAGTCGAATCAAGGTTGAATGAGCCGGCTCCATCGCTGAATAAATGATATTCAAACAGAAAGGATGCCGTTGCGGTGTCCTTTCTATTTTTCTATCTGATTGGCAACAAAAGATTCATACGGCAAAAACAGGGTCAAAGGGTGCGATTCCACTGTCGCAACCTGACGAAAATCGGGATTATTATACAGAAAAGTTAAAATATTATAAAAAATAGTTGCTTTTATTTGGAATTTATAGGTACAATGAATTATGTTAAGAAATCCTACGTGATGATATTCAAATCGGAAAGGTTAACCATTACAAGAGCAAGAAGCGGACGGACCAATAGATGCTGAACGAGACGGAACACTGAACATGCGCGGATTCAGGTGCTGCAAGGAAATGGACAACTGGCGGAAAACATCATTCAACCTACACTCCGGGTGCTGCTATTGCAGGACTCTTTTATTTTTGTTTTTGGCACGGTGTGGTTGAAGTCTATTAACAGGGAGTCAGATAGAGAAGTCCTTTCAAGGTGGAGATCTGCAGGATGAAAAAGAGAGACAAGCCTGAAAGGAGGTGAATATAATGTGAGGATGACAAGCGGGGGTGGGGACAGCGAACAATCCAGAATCATAAGGAAAACCCTCAGGTAGGCCGCGAACCTGTACCTGAGGGCAGGGAAAAGAGGTCAAACCTCTCATCTATTTCCCAGTATATCCTCTTTTCCCTTAAAATGAAAGGGAGTGGGTTGGTGGATAGGAAAAATAAATATCTTATTAATCAGGAAACAATGGCATTGGTTCCCTATTTTGACGAGAACGGCAATGCCTGCACGGTGGCAAAGGAAACGACAGGCTCTTACAAGCTGAAAGGCGCGCCGAAGAAGCATCTTGAGAGCAGCTGTGAATTTTACGGGAACACGTTTGACGGGAGCCGTAAAGCTGCAGGAATCCTGCTGCAAAGCAAACAGATGCTGCCGCTGTCCGTATCCTATGCGCTCGGAATCATCGCGTTTCCGACCCGATCGCATGAAGATGTCATGGTTACATACCTCTTCCTGAATCATATCGAACATGCGGAAGCGGGCCCAGAAAATGCATGCAGGCTCATCTTCAGCAATGAAGAGGAAATGTTTCTTGAAGAAGTCTATTCGTCCATCCGTCCAAAACTTCAGCGTACGACCATGCTTAAATGGATTCTGGATAAACGGAATAAGCCGGGGGAGTAGGGGGAGCTTCCCTTGTTTGGAAAAGGTGCGGAATAAAAAGGTTCCGCACCTTTTTATGTCTATTCGGCTCCCTACCTATCTATCTGTAAAACTGCTACACTTATATCAAGAACCAATAATAGGGAGTGGAACAGACGATGACCAAAAATTTTACCGCGGAAGACTTATACCAATTCAAGTTTGTCAGTGATCCGGTCATATCGCCGGACGGGAAGAAAGCGGTGTATGTCAAAAAGGAAATCAATGATGAAAAGAAGTACCAGTCACATTTACATATGATCGATTTGGATTCAAAGGAGGATATCCAGTGGACATCAGGCGCATCGCTTGATTCGGCGCCGAAATGGTCGCCTGACGGCAAGTCGGTCGCGTTTGTGTCCAACCGTTCCGAACAAAATCAAATCTGGCTCATTTCGGCTGCCGGCGGGGAAGCGAAGCAGCTGACGTTTTGCAAAAACGGGGCCGGATCGCCTGTCTGGATGCCTGATGCAAAAGGGCTTTTGTTCTCAACCTCGCTTGCAGACGATGAATCGATTGAAGAGACAGAATCAAAAGAGAAGGAAGACGAAGAGAAGAAGCCGCTCGTCATAGAACAGCTCCGTTACAAAGCGGACGGTGTCGGCTTTTTGGAAAACACATATGAACAGATCGGCTTGCTGAACCTGGCAGATGGTTCGGTGCGGCAGCTGACAGAAGGTGCATATGATCATGAATCGGCCGCCATTTCAGCGGATGGGAAGAAGCTTGCTTATGTCAGGCGGCTGGAGGAAGCGCCTGACCGGTATATGAGATCGGACGTATTTGTCATGAATCTTCGGGATGGTTCGACTGTAAAGATGAATCAGTTCGAAGGCAGTTTTTTGGCGCCGGCTTTTTCACCGGACAGCAACTCGCTTGCCTTCCTCGGCCATGACTTTGAATTTGAGGGGGCGACGATTGAGGATGTGTTCGTTGCCGACCTTGAGGGCGGTGAACCGGCCAATCTGACAAAAGAAGCTGACCTGGTGCCGCTTGATGTGAACATGAATGACCTGCAGTCCGGCCAGATGGCGGGATTGGAATGGTCGGAAAATGGCGAAGGCCTTTATTTTCTTGGGAGTGAAAGAGGGAATACCCATGTCTTTTATGTGAAGATGGATGGTTCGCTTGAACGGGTTGCCGGCGGTACGCGCCAGGTGTACGGATTGAGCATTCATCACGGGCAAAACCGTGCTGTTCTCGCGGTCAACGATCCGGAAACGCCGGGTGATCTCTTTTCGATTGACCTCAAGAGCGGGGAAGAAGAGCGCCTGACTGGTTCAAATGAAGGCCTGTTGAACGGCAAAGAGATTTCCGTTCCGGAAACATTTGATGTGGAAACGGAAGACGGCTTTACCGTCCAGTGCTGGATGATGAAACCGGCGGGTTATGAAGAAGGAAAACAGTATCCGATGGTCCTTGAAATCCACGGCGGCCCGCACATGATGTACGGCAATACGTTTTTCCATGAAATGCAAGTCCTTGCCTCAAAAGGGTATGCGGTTTTGTTCACCAATCCGCGGGGCAGCCAGGGGTACGGTCAAAAGTTCGTGAATGCAAACCGGAGCGACTATGGCGGCGGTGATTTCCGTGATTTGATGACTGCTGTCGACCAGGCACTTGAACGGTATTCCTTCATTGACCGGGACCAGCTGTTTGTAACCGGCGGCAGTTACGGCGGCTTCATGACCAACTGGATCGTCGGCCATGACCGCCGCTTCAAAGCCGCGGTCACGCAGCGCTCGATTTCGAACTGGCACAGCTTTTACGGCGTCAGTGATATTGGCTATTTCTTTACAAAATGGGAAGTCGGCAGCACGGTGTTTGAAGACCCGGGCAAACTGTGGGACCAGTCGCCGATCAAGTATGTCAAAAACATTGAAACGCCGCTGTTGATCCTTCATTCCGAAAATGACTTGCGCTGCCCGATCGAACAGGGCGAGCAGCTGTTCATCGCGCTGAAGCACCAGGGCAAAGATACACGGTTCGTCCGGTTTCCGGGTGCTGACCATAATCTGTCCAGAAGCGGAGATCCGCAGCTGCGGGTGGCGCGGCTTGAGGAGATTTGCGGGTGGTTTGAGCGGTACCGCGCGTAAACGGTGTATGGCCGGCCCCCGGTGCGTTAACGCGTCGGGGGTCAGGTATTTATAAAGGAAGGTGAAAGAGAACGATGAAAAAGCTGCTGCTCACAGGGTTTGAACCGTTCTTGAATCACAGTTTGAATCCGACCGAGACAATTGCAAAAAAATTGGACGGAAGCGAAATCGGCGATTACCGGGTATTCGGGCAAGTGCTGCCGGTGGAATATTCCCGGTCGGCCGGGGAGCTGATCGATTATTATCATGAATTAAAGCCGGATGTTGTCATTTCACTGGGTTTGGCCGCCGGCAGAAACCGGATAACTCCAGAGCGGGTCGCCATCAATATCAATGATGGAGTGAAAGATAACAGGGGACGGATCCCTGTCGATGAACGCATTGCTGAAGATGGACCGGACGCCTATTTTTCAACTTTGCCAATCCGTGAATTTGCCAACGGCCTCCAGGCTAAAGGGCTGCCGGCAGAAATCTCTAATACCGCCGGGACTTACTTATGCAACAATGTGATGTATGAAATGCTTCATGAAATGAACACGAGCGGTGCTGATTGTTATGCAGGATTCATTCATTTGCCGGCATCGCATGAACTCGCTATGGAAGATAAGAGTTTGCCGAGCTGGTCTCAACGTGATCTGTTGGAGGCAGTACGGATTATGATTGAGATGCTGGATTAATATATTTTATTGCCTGATACTTACTTTCTATTGAATCATAAGGGCAGACCGTTTTTTGAAAAAATCCTTAAACCCAGGCAAGAGTCCAAACCGATTTTCCAAACCCATTAACAACATATCCACTATAAAAATGTTGACAGAAAATTCGCATTCATTTATTATGATTCATAACAGCAATGAATTCCCATTTAGAAAGGCAGCCCCTTTCAAAATCCGGCGAGTCATGCTGCATTGAAAGCTGACTTAAATGAATAACGAATAATAGACTGTCAAAGCTCCCATAACCTTGGCAAAGGGAAAACGGAGTTCAGAGCCAGTGATTTTCCTGTATAGGAGAATTACTGGCTTTTTGTGTTTGAAAAGGGCCCTTTCACACGTGCGGCAAGTTGACGGCTTGGCTTTGAGAAATGAAAATTTTACACTCAAAATGGAGGGAAATCATATGTGCGCGATGAAGGTTGATGAACAAGCAGTGAAAAAAGGAAATGGCTATTCGATTACGGTGAATCCTGAACACAGCAGGCTTTACAAAGTGGAACTTGGCGATGAAGTGATTAAACGCTTTCTGGAAGAAACAAAAGACATCCGCAGCCAGCAGCTCGAGTATATCCCTTATATGCGTTTTTTCGTTTCTGATGCATTGTTGAAACTCACAGATAAAAGCCTGCAGGATGATGTACGAAGCATCCTTCATGACCGGAAGACGGGCGGATTTACAATCGGGCTGAACGGATTGACAGTCGACAAGGACGAGTATGTGAAGTTCTCGACGGCTTTGACCCATCTTGTCGGCATCCCTAATTTCGACGCGATGAGCGGCAAATACTATGCTCGTTTCTCCGTGAAGCATACGGATAACAGCGATTCATACTTGCGCCAGGCTTACCGCCAGTTCACGCTTCACACGGACGGAACGTATGTGGATGAGCCGACGGACTGGCTCCTGATGATGAAATTCGAGGAAAAGAATGCAGTTGGCGGCCGTTCGCGTCTGCTTCACCTTGATGACTGGGAAGAACTTGATAAGTTCTACAGCCATCCGCTTGCGAAGCAGAAGATCGTGTATAAGGCGCCGCCAAGCAAGAACGTTGAAGAAAAAGTACTGCGTACAACCTTTTATGAGCACAATAACGGGCCGTGCATCTGCTTCATCGACCAGTTCGCCAATCCGGAAAATATCCAGGAGGCCAATTACTTAAAGGAACTATCCGATTCAATGGAAAATTCCCCGGCGACATTCGGGCTTGACCTCCCGTCCGGCGAGTTGATCATGCTGAACAACCGGTTCTGGCTGCATGGCCGTGAAGCGTTTGAACGCAATCCAGAACTGCATCGCGAACTGCTGCGCCAGCGCGGCCGGTTTGCGCGATAACACCTTTTTTATAAAATCAGCTTCGGGTTTCCACAGGATTACAAGCATGCGGAAACCCGGTTATTCATCTGGAGAGGAGATACGTCACATGTATGATTTTGCGGTAATCGGCGGCGGGATTGTCGGCCTGTCGGCGGCTCTGGCCCTGTCAGACCGGTTTCCTGCTGCCAAAATAGCAGTCATCGAAAAAGAGGAAAAACTGGCGGCCCATCAGACCGGGCACAACAGCGGCGTCATCCATTCCGGCATCTATTACAAGCCGGGCAGCCTGAAGGCGCAGCTTGCCGTTAAAGGGAGCCGCTCGATGGTCGAGTTCAGCAGGGAGCACGGCATTGACCATGATATTTGCGGAAAAGTGATTGTCGCGACCGATGAAAATGAGCTTCCGATCATGGACAATCTATACCGGCGCGGCCTTGAAAACGGGCTGGACGTTATGAAAATATCATCGGAAGAAACCCGTGAAATCGAGCCGTATGTCAACACGGTCGGCGCCATCAAGGTCCCGAGTACGGGGATTGTCAATTACAGCCAGGTGACGGAAACGATCGGGCGCCTGCTCACGGAACGTGGGGCGGATATTCTGCTCGGCACCACCGTGAAGGATATTGCCGACCGTACAGATGAAGTGACCATCCAAACGGATAAAGGCGAGGTGCGGGCCGGATTTCTCGTCAATTGTGCCGGGCTGCACAGCGACCGGATGGCGAAAGCGGCCGGCATCCATACCGATTTGAAAATCGTGCCGTTCCGCGGTGAGTATTATGAATTGACGGAAGAGAAGCGCCATCTTGTCAAAAATCTCATCTATCCGGTACCGAATCCTGACTTTCCATTCCTCGGCGTCCATTTGACGCGGATGATCGACGGCACGATCCATGCCGGCCCGAATGCCGTCCTGAGTTTCAAGCGGGAAGGCTACCGCAAAACGGACTTCAACTGGAAGGATGCCTTTGACGTGCTGACGTTCCCTGGCTTCTGGAAAATGGCGGGCAGCAACCTGAAGGAAGGGATGATGGAAATGGTCCGTTCCTTCCATAAACAGACGTTCGTGAAAAGCCTGCAGCGGCTTGTTCCGGATATTACGGAGGATGATGTCATTCCGACGCATGCCGGCGTGCGCGCCCAGGCGATGTTGATGAATGGCCAGTTGGTCGATGACTTTTTCGTTATTCCGGGCAAGCGCTCGATCCACGTCTGCAACGCACCGTCTCCGGCTGCCACCGCTTCGCTTGAAATCGGGAAGGTGATCGCGGAGCGGGCGGCGGAACGGCTGCCTGAACAGCGGGTTGCGGCGAAGGTCTAGGAGAGACAATTTGATATTAGGCAAAAAAGGCATTGGAATGATGATAAGTAGTTCCGTTTCGGTGGAGAAACATACGAAATAGCATACCAATTAGCAGACCAAATCACATATGATTTGGTCTATTCTTTTTTCCTTGTATATCAACGATTATTAGATATTGACGCTTGAATTAGCATACAAATCACACCCCAAATAATATAATGTCAAAAGCTGTTGTCAATTAAAACCTAGAGGGTAATTGTTATTTTATGTTGAAATGAATGTAGAGTTTGTAAAAGAATGTACTTAAACGATTGGGCAGGTTAGTGAAAGATGGATTGGAACCATAATTGAGTTTCTTATTGTAAAATTAGGTTGAATAATTGGTGCCAGAAGGGAGTATTACATGGATAACTATAAAGTAATTTTATTTGATTTAGATGGAACTCTTTCAGACCCAAAGGTAGGAATAACTAAATCCGTTCAATATGCGTTACATAGAATGGGAATTGATGAGCCTGACATTGATAAACTAGAATGTTTTATTGGACCACCATTACAAGTTTCATTTGCTGAACATTACAATTTTGATGAGGCACGTACCCAAAAAGCAATAGATTTATATAGGGAGATGTTTAAGGAAAAGGGAATGTTTGAGAATGAGTTATATTCAAATATCCCCTTGCTTTTAAAATCGTTAAAAGAACAAGGATTTACTTTAGTTGTTGCAACTTCAAAGCCAACTGTTTTTGCAGAGCAAATATTAAAGTATTTTAATATTGAGCATTATTTTCAACTTATTGTAGGAAGTAACCTTGATGGAACAAGAGCGTCAAAAACTGAAATCATTCAATACATACTAGATAAATATAATGAACATGAACTTAGTGAATTTATTATGATTGGAGATAGGAAGCACGATATTATAGGGGCAAGTAATACTGGAATTGATTCTATTGGAGTTACCTATGGATATGGTTCATTTGAAGAATTAAGTCAGTCCAACCCTACGCATATTATCAAAAGAGTTAATCAGTTAAAAGATATTCTGATGGGTACTCAAGTAAATTAAGTATACTTTCTTGTTCAGCTAACGGAGGCTTTAGTTTAACAAAAGAATATAAAAAAGGCCGCTTGGAAAATAAAATCCAAGCCGCTTTTGTTTGCTATTTGTACTGTTAATTATGGTGCTAAAAGTAGTGTGTTTTTGCATGTCATTTCACATGTTAATTTTGATTTTCTCCACAGTATCGGAACTATTTGGAATGATGACAATGCCTTTTTGCCGTATTATTACTTCCAAATCACCAGGATGTTGTTATCCCTGTTAGGTTGGCTGCATCCGGTTAATATATAATCCGTTCTTTCGGCCGTTTCCTCAGTGGTTACGGATTCGCACGATGCGGTCGTTATCTTGCCGGAGCCATACGTGTCTCTTCTTGTGTCAGTCGTTGATATGATGGCTTTTCCGTCATAATCAAGGTCATGAAGCATGGGGTCTCCTTCCTCCATGTATCTCACAACCCTGATTTTATCCTTTTTCCCCTCACTGACGTTCTCAAGAAAAGTGAAAAACGTATCCATGTTCGTGATTTCACCTTGCATGTCGACAATGTCTGATGGGGATTGATTGTATTCAAGTGAAGGTTTTTGTGCGGTGGTGCTCTCATCCGGTTGGCATCCGGCAATAATAAATGCTGTCAGCGCGGCAGGAAGCAAAAGCTTTTTCATTTTGCAATTCCCCTTTCTAGAATCTATTTTATCACGAAAGTGGATGATGATGGATAAATCTGTAATTCCAGGAAGGTTGATTATGGCAAAAGAAAGATGCCCAAAGATAACTTGGACATCCATTTAGGATATATAACGCATTGCTAAATCAACGAGTGGAAGGCCACGAACCTTGCATTTTTCGTAATTGCATAATCTGGCCGGTATGATAAGCATCATGGAGCATGATATCAAGCAATTTCCTCTCAAGTGACTGATCAAGCTCTGTGTCGGGGATATTACTCAAGGCCTGTCTTAAGTTGTGATGTGCGTTTTCGGCACGCTCAACGATATTCTTCCATTCCTGATCATCGCTCGATTGCCCGGTAAGATGAAAGGTATCGTTACCATCGAGATTGTGTGTCCATTCACGGCCTTCCAGGTTTGCCGCAAGCCTCTCTTTGTAATACGTAAGATGATTAACGTTTTCCCAAATGGATTTCGAAGCTTCTCCAGCTGGTTTCCAGGAAGCCTGTTCGGCTGAAAGTCCTGCAGTCGCATCCCTGAAAGGTGCATACCAGCTTTCTTTATCAAATGTAGAATCCAGCACGTCTAGAAGCAAGTCAGTTCGTTTCAAAATCATCTCCTCCTCCTCGAATAGGTAGAAACTCATTAACCCGACAACGAAATCAACTCTGTTAAGATTCTGCATTTTTATAAAACATCCTGCTGTTTTTTTATTAAAAAGGTGCCTGACCCCCAGTGCGTTAACGCACTGGGGATCAGGCACCTTTTATGCCAAACCTTTTATGCCATCATCTGCTCATACTGCTTATAAGAATCCTTCAATGCCGCCGCAAGCGCATGCTCAGCCTTGCCGTGATAGCCTTCCGCCAGCAGCTTTAGCGGTTCTTCGATCCCATCTTTCAGGCTGCAGCCTTTTAGCAGGTGTTTGACGAAGGTGCGGCCGTGTTCGGTGGCGAGTGTACACGATGCATCCACTATGACGCCGTATTTTTTATCGATTTCAAGTGTCATCGTCAGTGTTTCGGATATGCTGTTTGCGGCCATGCCGGACGGCAGCCGGGAATGGCCTGCGATTAAGATTGTGTTCATCAAAGCTCCCCCCATAGCATCATTTCATGTACTTTTTCCGTAATTGGTAGACTTCTTCCATTAACTCGCTGTCGATTTCCTGCTCAAATCGATTGTAGACAGGCTGCAGGGCGTTTTGCCAGCGGCTCCGTTCCGCGTTTGTCAAAACATGGATTTCCATGTCGCTATTCCGTTTGAGAGCACGGATGTAGCGGTCGTTCATTTCAATGGAATGGCGCCAGACCCAATCGGTCGTTTCATCAAGAGAAGCCTGAATTTGTTCCTGGATATCTTGAGGCAAGCTGTCCCAGAATTCCTCGTTGATGAGCACGACAGATCCGAGATAGCCGTGATTGCTCATCGTCAAGTATTGCTGTTCGAGGTAAAATCGTTTCGTATAAATGTTGGAGATCGTGTTTTCCTGGCCGTCAATGAAGTTGACTTCAAGGTTGCGGTACGTTTTATTGAAAGGGATGACGCTCGTGCTCGCATTCAATTGATCGAACTGTTCTTTGATGACGGCGCTCGGCATGATGCGGAAATGCAGCCGTTTGAAATCGTATGGATGGCTGATCGGCCGCTTGTCGTTTGTCACCTGCTTGAAGCCGCTGTACCAGAAGGTGAGGCCTTTTACCGGTTCGCCTTCCAGGTCGGCCATCAGCTGCTGGCCGATCGGCCCTTTATAGGCCTCTTCAACGGCGGCGTAGTTCGGGAACAAAAACGGCAAATCGAGCACCTGCCAGTTCGGGAAGCGGGACGTCAGTTTCGAGGTGGCGGGTGCGATCATTTCGACATGGCCGTCTTGGACCGCTTTGTATTCATTTATATCACCGTATAAAACTCCGTTGGCATATACTTCGACCTTCACTTTCCCATCTGTCCGTTCTTGCACAAGGCTGGCGAACCGCCTGACAGCCTGTCCTTTCGGCGTGTTTTCCGCCGCGACATGGCTGAACCGCAGGACGATCTGGTCATCGAGCCCTTCCTGTTCATCATCGGCGGCAAGCGGCGCCCTGCCGCCCTGGATGTCGAATCCGATGAATAGGGCGGTGAAAAGGCCGGCGATAATAAAGATGGAGATGGTGAGGACTGTCCGCATGCTCCCCCTCCGTTCGGCGTAATCGTTTTCAACATTGTATCATAAAGTGCTAAACTATTGATAACATAAGCGAAAGGGCGAGGCCGATGTCATTAAGCAGGATTCCGTTAAGCCGCAAGATTATGATACTGTCATTCGGTGTAGTTCTCTTTTCGCTGTTGATTGGCGGAATTATTCTGATCGGCAATATTTATAACCAGAGAGAACAGGAGCTGGGCGAGCGCGGATTGATCACCGGCAGGATTGTCGCCAATTTGCCGGAAACAGAGGAATACATGAAGGCTTCAAAGGGCTGGGAACAGCTGAATCCTGTCGTCGATCGGATCCGGACGATCAACCGGGCCGACTACATCACGGTTCTTGATATGAACAGGATCCGGTATTCCCATCCGGTGAAGAGCCGGCTCGGAACGGTTTCATCCGGAAAAGATGAAGGGGCGGCGTTTGCCCAGCACAGCTATGTGTCAAAGGCGAAAGGCGACAGCGGTGTGGCTGTCCGCTCGTTCGTGCCGATCATGGATGAAAACCAGGAACAGATCGGGGTTGTCATTGTCGGCAATATGATGCCATCGCTGTTTGACATCCTGCAGTCGATCCGGCGCGAAATCCTTTTAACCGGCCTGTTGACCCTGCTGTTCGGCGTAATCGGCTCATGGATGCTAGCCAGGCATATCAAAAAGCAGACGTTCCAGCTTGAACCGCACGAGATCGCCGGGCTGTTAGTTGAACGGACGGCGATTTTCCAGGCGATGAATGAAGGGATCATTGCCGTTGACCGTGAGGAAAAGATTGTCGTATTCAATGATAAGGCGAAAATGATGTTAGGAATTGAAAAAGATGTGGCCGGCCGCAGTTTTCATGATGTCATCAAGGAGCCGGGCGTGAGCGAAAAGCTTCTGAATGGGCCTGTCCTGGATCATGAGATGGTGCGGATCGGCGAGAAGGTTGTGATGGCGACGCGGGTTCCGATAACGGTGGAAGGCGAGCGGACAGGTGAAGTGATCGTTGCTGTCGACCGGACGGAGATGGCGCGGCTTGCCGAAGAGCTGACAGGTGTGAAGGCATTCGTTGATGCGCTCCGTGTCCAAAACCATGAGCATATGAACAAACTGCACACGCTGGCCGGCTTGATCCAGCTGGACCAGAAGGATAAAGCGCTCGATTACGTGTTCAGTGAAGCGGGCCGCCAGGAAAAGCTGTCGGGGATGCTGACGAAAAACATCAAAGACTACAGCATTGCCGGTTTGCTGCTCAGCAAGGTGAGCAGAGGGCAGGAGCTCGGCATTTCCGTCAGGATCGACACCCACAGCAGGCTGCTTGAATACCCGCGGCTTTTGGACCGCCATGATTTTGTCATCATGCTCGGCAATTTAATTGAAAATGCATTTGATGCTTTGAAGGGTAGTGGAAAAAAGGAAAAAGTGATCGACATTTCAATAGAGCAGGATGAGGAGATATGCAGCCTGTCAGTGGAAGATAACGGCAAAGGGATGGACGAAGCGGAAGTCAAATCGATTTTTAAAAAGGGTTTTACGACGAAAGCGGAGGCAGGCGGCTCCGGGATCGGCCTTTATTTGATAAATAAGATTGTTGAAAAGGGTGCCGGTGAAATAGAAGTGGAATCGCATCCGGGAGAGGGCACGCGATTCGCACTGACATTCCCGATGGAGATGGAGGGGAAACATGATGAGCGGCAAACCGGAAAAAATCGGCGTCTTGTTAATTGAAGATGATCCGATGGTCCAGGAAGTGAACAGGCAGTTCATTGAACAGGTGCAGGGCTTTGAAGTGATCGGAATCGGCAGTGACGGGGCGAAAGGCCTTGCCCTGGCGAAGGAAAAACGGCCGGATCTCGTCCTGCTTGATATTTTTATGCCCGAGCAGGATGGAATCGCGGTTCTGCAGCAGTTCCGAACAGGAAGCATCGATGTCGATGTCATTGTTGTCACTGCCGCCAACGACGGGGAGACAATCCGGAAAATGCTGCAAAACGGCGCCGTTGATTATATCATCAAACCCTTTACGTTCGACAGGCTGAAGAAGTCGCTTGAAAATTATCGCCTATATGTGGAACAGTTCTCGGGAGAAGAAGCCGTTTCCCAGCAGCAAATCGACCGGTGGCTGTCTGCGAATGCCGCCGGTGACGAAGAAGGGGAAACGGTGATTGTGGAAGAAGCCGAAGATCTTCCAAAAGGGCTGAACAGGCAAACGCTGAAACAGGTGATGCTTTTTTTGATGAACCAGGACAAGTCCGTTTCAGCGGAAGAGACAGCACAGGCGATCGGCATTGCCCGGGTGACGGCACGCAGGTATCTCGATTACTTTGAAAAGATCGGAAAAGTCGAGCTTGACATCCAGTACGGCGGGGTGGGCCGTCCTGTCAATAGGTATCAATTGCAGGTTTAGTGATGAGGGTGCCAATGAAGGTGCCTGACCCCTGGCGCTTTAACGCGCCGGGGGTCAGGCACCTTTTTTGCTATTAACATTCCGTGAACAAAAAGACCAAAACGAATAATATGTTCGTAATATTCAAAAATTACACTGTAAGCGTTACCATGTAGTCAAGTTGAATAATAATAGTTTAATTGAGGGGGACTTACATTGAAAAAACGATTGGCATTCATTTTAGTGCTGGCGTTCACAATGCTGCTTGCGGCCTGCGGAGGCGGCGGTGGCGGTGACCAGGCCGAAAACGGTGAAGGCGGGGGTGACAGCGGAGAAGGCGGCGGAGCTGAAGCGCAGTCACTCGTATTCGGTACAGGGGGAACGTCTGGTACGTACTATCCGATTGGCGGCGCATTGAAGCCGATATTTGAGGAAAACGAGCTTGTCGAAAATGTAACCGTTGAATCTACTGGCGCTTCTGTCGCCAACATCCAGAACATCCAGGATGGGTTGAACCAGATTGCCATCATTATGAGTGATGTAGGATTCGACGCAGTGGAAGGCAAGGGCCAATTTGAAGACGGCAAGGTAGAAGTCCAGGCGATTGCCGGCATGTACCAGAATGTCGTTCAGATTGTTGCGCTGAAAGACAGCGGCATTGAATCCGTTGAAGACTTGAAAGGCAAAAAGGTCGGTGTCGGAAAAGTCGGCTCAGGCGTTGAACAAAGCGCGAAAAAGGTTTTTGAAGCCGTCGACATGACGTATGACGACCTTGCAAAAGTGACGCATACCGGTTATGCGGACAGTGTGCAGGAAATGAAAAACGGCAACCTTGATGCAGCTTTCTTCACATCCGGCGTGCCGAACAGCAACATCACCGACTTGATGCAGCAGACGGATGTCAACTTCGTGGAAATCAAGGGCGATGTTGCAGACAAGCTGATGGAGAAATATCCGTTCTATAAGAGCAACACAATCCCTGCGGGTGATGAAGCGAAGTACAACCTTGAAGAAGAAGTGCAGACAGTGGGTATCCAGAATGCACTTATTGCTTCACCTGATCTTTCCGAAGAGCTTGTCTACCAGCTGACAAAGAGTTTCTATGATTATCTCGGCAATCCGGATGAAGTTTCAGTCGGAGCGCTGAAACAGTTTGACCGTGATAATATGGGCAACGGCCTGGTCATGCCGCTTCACCCGGGCGCCAAGAAATTTTATGAAGAAAACGATCTTCTGAAGTAAGGGGAAAAGGGCATCGGTACGGTGCCCTTTTTTTACCATTATGAAAAGGATTTGGCTGATGCTGGCCGCTCTCTTTCTTCTCCTGGCGGGCCTGGCGGTTCTTCGGTTCGATATGCTTACCGTTAGTCAGGAAGATGAGCTGTTTTATGCTGCCCCTGTAAAAGGGGAAGGGCAATTCTCCATCCGGTGGGTCCATTCGGTTGAGAAAGAGGAGTGGGAAGAGTTTTTCAGGCTGGGTGATGAGGAAATCATTATCGATTCCACGCGGTTCAAAACGTTTGGAGCCGGGGTGCCGAGTGATGCGGGGAGCGGCTCCTTCATAAAGGACGGCTGGGTTTATATGGTGGACATTGACCGGCCGATCGGGGAAACGCTCGTCATCCGCACCGGGGAGGAAACATCTCATCGGCTGATTCAGAACGAAAACAAGTTTGTGTTTCCGTCCGGATCGGATGCTTACGAGATAAAAAAAGAATCACTTTCTGTATTTCAATATGCAGTGTATAGACTGACGCATTTGTGAGGTGAGAGGATTGGAAGAAAAAAACACAGTGGATGTGGCGGCATACGACCGCGAAAGCAACATCAGATCCGGCTACCCGCGCATGATCGCCTGGCTGATCACAATCCTGGCGGTCGGGCTGGCGCTTTTTCATCTGTACACATCCTATGCCGGCTCGCTGGTTGACATCAAGCAGCGCAGCATC
This sequence comes from Bacillus marinisedimentorum, assembly GCF_001644195.2. Taxonomy (NCBI): domain Bacteria; kingdom Bacillati; phylum Bacillota; class Bacilli; order Caryophanales; family Bacillaceae; genus Bacillus; species Bacillus marinisedimentorum. The sequence goes on from NZ_LWBL02000050.1 coordinate 76,336, forward strand.
CATCTTTATGTCTTGATGGCGCTCGGATTTTTCATTTATCCGGCTTTTGGGAAAAAGAAGAAAGACGGATTGCCTATTTATGATTATTTGACTTCAGGACTTGCTCTTTTTGTCCTTATTTATATGCTTATGTCGGCGGAGCGCATTATCGAATCCGGCGGGCGGATCAACGACTTCGACTTCTACGTCGGCATTTTGATACTCGTTCTCCTGTTTGATATCACGCGCCGGGTCACAGGCTGGGGGCTTGCACTGCTGGGGCTTGGCTTTCTTATCTACGGGTTTTATGTAAAGCTTTCGATTTATCCGCAGCTTACCCCGCCGGTGATAGAGAATGTTTCCAAGCAAGTCATCACACAGCTCGTATTCATCACAGAAGGGATTCTTGGAACAGCGGTCGGCGTGTCAGCCAGTTATATCATCTTGTTCATCCTGTTCGGCGCTTTCCTTGAAAAATCGGGAATGGGCCAGCTGTTCAATGATATGGCGCTTGCTGTGGCCGGGCATACGAAAGGCGGGCCGGCAAAAGTGGCCGTCATCGCCAGCGGATTCCTCGGTTCCATTAACGGTTCTGCGATAGCAAATGTGGTGACGACCGGCACATTCACGATTCCGCTCATGAAAAAAATCGGCTATCACAAAAACTTTGCCGGCGCTGTTGAATCAGCGGCGAGTGTCGGCGGACAGATTTTGCCGCCGATCATGGGTGCAGCCGCGTTCATCATGGCTGAGAACCTGAACATCCCTTATACAAAGGTCATCCTGGCCGGCATCATACCGGCATTGCTCTTTTACCTGGGGATTTTGCTCCAGATTCATTTCCGTGCATCAAAGCGGGGCCTGCAGGGCCTTCCGAAGAGCGAGCTTCCGACTGTAAAAGAAGTCCTCGTGGAACGGGGCCATTTGCTGATTCCTATGGTGTTCCTGCTTTATTTGTTGTTTTCGGGAAAGACACCTTTCTATGCAGCATTCTGGGCGATCATTGCGACAATCGTCATTTCGGCCGCGCGGAACATGCTGTTTTTCATAACAGGCGTCTCTGTCTTCTTGATTTTCCAGCCGCAATTCGAAGCGCTGGTCACAGGGGCCTCCATGCCAAATCCCCGTTCCGACTGGTGGGAGCTGCTCATTATCGTAGCGGTGCCGCTTTTGGTCAACATTATCAGGAAAGCGGTCGGGCTGCGTGCGGAGGAAATCGCAGTGAAGGATTTCTTTGATGCGCTTGAAAACGGCGCAAGGACCACGATTCCGGTTGCCATTGCCTGCGGTGCGGTCGGAATCGTCGTCGGCATCGCTTCGCTGACAGGGGTTGCGATTGAAATCGCCAATAGCATTGTCAGTATCGGCAGCATGGTCAACAATGACCTCATCCAGCTGGTCATCACGCTGTTCCTGACGATGATCACATCCATCATCCTGGGAATGGGACTGCCGAGTATCCCGACGTATATCATCACAAGTACGATGGCAGCACCGATCCTGCTGCAGCTGCCGCTGTTCCGTGAACTGGCCGGCACATCTGAAACAGCCGTTTTCGTTGCCCATATGTTTGTGTTTTACTTCGGTATTTTCGCCAACATCACGCCTCCTGTGGCACTCGCCGCCTTTGCCGGAGCCGGGATAAGCGGCGGGGATCCGAACAAAACCGGCTTCCAGGCGATGAAGCTTGCGATCGCCGGGTTCATTGTGCCGTTCATGTTTGTATTTTCCCATGAGATGCTGATGATTGATGCGACGGTCATGAACGTGCTGCTGATCACGGTGACGTCTCTCCTTGGTGTCTTCTTGCTGTCGATCATGACGGAGGGCTTTTTATCCAAAACGATTCCAGGCTGGCTGCGCGTTCTTTCCGCAGCAGGCGCACTGCTGCTCATTTATCCGGGAATTGTGACGGATGCCATCGGATTGATCGCCTTCATCCTGGTTCTGATTGTCAACAGGAGCGGCAATCCGGGTTCCAAAGCAGTGGAAAAAAGCAGTTAGTGTTTTTATAAGGAAGCGGGACGGCTGTACCTTAAAGCGGACCGCCGTTTCCTTCCATACATATTGAAAGCGGGGGATATTATGCGGTTTGCGACGATGAAACACAATGGGGAGGAAACGGCTGCCGTTGTAACGGAAAACGGCCTGCTTGCGGTTAAAGATTTGAATGAAGCATCGGAGCGGCAATGGCCGGCCGACTTGTTCAGCTTGATCCAGCCGGAGACTTTTATCCCTTTTATTGAATGGTTCACAAATAACAGGGAAAAGCTTATGGAGCAGTATTCAGGAAAGATGACTTCTCTGGAAACAGCCGAGTATGGGCCGTTATATCGGCACCCGCGTAAAATCTGGGGAATCGGACTGAACTATGTGGAGCATGCCTCAGACTTGCACGAAAAGGCGCCGAATACCGAACCGGCCAGCTTCATGAAGCCCGATACCACGATAATTGGACCGGGTGATACGATTAAAATTCCGGAGCAGTCGGACAGGACAACGGCGGAAGCCGAACTCGGCATCGTCATCGGCCGGACATGCAAGGACGTGTCCGAAGCTGAAGCGCTTGACATGGTGGCAGGCTATACGACTATCATTGATATGACAGCAGAAGATATTCTTCAAAAGAACCCGCGCTATTTGACCCGGTCGAAAAGCTTCGATACGTTTTTCAGCTTCGGCCCGCAGCTTGTGACGCCGGATGAAGTCAAGGACCTGGCGGGTTTGCAGGTGACAACGGTATTGAACGGAAAAGCGCACCGCACCAATACCATCAGCAACATGACCTTCAGCCCTGAATACCTCGTCTCGTTCCACTCGAAAGTGATGACACTGCTGCCCGGCGATATCATCTCGACCGGCACACCAGGAGCGGCGGTGATCCGGAACGGGGATGTTGTCAGGTGTGAGATTGAAGGGTTTGCGGCGCTGGAGAACGGGGTTGTGGATTTGAAGGGGTAGATGGTGTGGTGTAGAAGGTGCCTGACCCCGAGCGCTTTAACGCGCCGGGGGTCAGGCACCGAAAGAAAAGAAAGGGGAAATATAAATGGATATGAACGTGCAGGGAAAAACGGTCATCGTGACAGCAGCAAGCAAAGGGCTTGGTAAAGCGACTGCGCTTGAATTTGCCCGTGAAGGCGCGAATGTCTTGATTTCAAGCCGGAATCAAGCAGAATTGGAAACGGCGGTAACCGAGATCAAAGGCGAATCAGGCAATAATTATGTCGATTATGCAGTATGTGACATCACAAAACCGGATGATATCAAAGCGCTTGTTGAAAAAGCGGTAAAGTGGAACGGCACTGTAGATGTCCTTATCAATAACGCCGGCGGTCCTCCGGCAGGAACGTTTGATAAGTTTGCCGATGAAGACTGGCAGAAGGCGTTTGAGCTTAACCTGCTCAGCTTCATCCGAACGATCCGCGAAGTCCTCCCTTACATGAAAAAGCAGCAAAGCGGCCGTATCGTCAATTTCGCATCATCATCCATCAAGCAGACGCTTGATAACTTGATCCTATCAAACACATTCCGGGCGGGCATCGTCGGGCTTGCAAAAAGCCTGTCTCAGGAACTCGCCGGAGACGGCATCCTGATCAACACGCTCGGACCGGGCCGGATTGCAACGGACCGTGTCGCCGAACTCGACCAGATCCGTGCTGACAAAACAGGGGTACCGGTTGAAGAACTGAAAGCGCAAACAGAAGCTTCCATTCCGATCGGGCGCTATGGACAGCCGGAAGAATTCGCGCGGGTTGCTGTTTTCCTTGGCTCGGAAGCCAATTCATATGTGACAGGCCAGGCATTTGTCGTGGACGGCGGCATGGTGAAGGCGCTCTAGTGTACGGATTTCATGTGGACTTCAGAAGAAACTGTAAAACTCTTTCCGGGCCGGACGGCCGGAAAGAGTTTTTTATATGAAGGCTATGGTGAAGCACAATGTTGATTTATGATAAAGCGGAAATCAACATCGTCGTTTAACAAACCTCTACGAAAGAAAATAGGAAACAACCTGATGCAGTGCATGGCAACCCCGTATGGCCTTCAATCGGTTTATAAAGATATTATAAGGTTATATCAGTGTGTACTTATAGAAAGAAAGCAGAGAAGAGTGAATAGTAGTTAAAGGGTGAATTGCTGTGAGAATTGGCGGGAAAGCGGCTAGTGTGTTTCCGGTTAACTGATTGGTCAAATTGAAAGGAAGGATGCTTCTTAGGCTGACCGATAAATCGGAACTACGAAATGACCATCGGCAGGTTCGTCAATTCATTCTTGCGGCCCGCTATTCAGCCTTTTCATACGTAAGGCCAACCACCCCCGAATCAAAAAGTCTGTTCCCGGTAAGCTTGAGTTTGATCAAACCATTGTCAGTAAATAAGGGAACTCCTTCTCCCAGCACAACAGGATTGATATTCAGGTGATATTCATCAACAAGGCCGAGCTCCATCACAGTGTGGGCAAATCTTGGGCTTCCGATAATGATGAGATCATTGCCGGGCTGTTCTTTCAGGCGTACGATTTCTTCCCTGACATTTTCCTTGACCAATTGTGAATTGGCCCATTCAGCCTGATCAAGTGTAGTAGAAAACACGACCTTTAAGGTCCTCTCCAACCAGCTGGCATGTTCGATTTCATGTTGGGAGCTTTCAAGGTTTCCCGGGACAGAATTCCAGTATTGCTGCATCCCCAGATATGTTTGCCGCCCCCATAAGACGGTATCGACAGAGCTTAGAATCTCTTTGGAATACTTCTCTAATTCCTCGTCATACGTGATCCAATTTAAATCCCAATCGTCAGGCCCCTGGACGAAGCCATCCAGTGAAACATGCATGAACACGCTTAATTTTCTCATTTCATCACCTGCTTCTTATGTTTTATAATCAACCGCCAGAAACCTCTTGAAAGCTATTCCGGATGGTAAGTCATGACGGCAACGCCGGTCCTTGTTGTTTTTACCCCGGCCAGCTTCAGTTTTTGGTCTTCAATGTCACCGGTAAAGAGTCGTTTCCCTTTACCTAACACGACAGGATTGATAATGAAATTGTATTCGTCGATCAAGTTGTGTTTCATCAGCATTCGAATCAATTGGCCGCTGCCGTAAATCAAGAAATTTTGATCGGTGTTTTGTTTCATCTTTCTCAATTCTTCTGCAACATTGTCTTTTATGAATTGGGCATTCCATTGTGCCTCAGAGAGAGTTGTAGTCGCCACATACTTGGGCATTGCGTTCATTTTGTCGGCGAATCCGTCTTCATCCTCCATTGAAGGCCAGGCCGCGGCAAAACCTTCGTAGGTTATACGCCCCAAAAGCAGGACATCACTTGCAAACAACAGATCTTGTTGGACTTTTGCCAATTCATCATTAAAGTAAGGAGCTGTCCAGGCGGGATCTTCCATAATTCCATCTAAAGAGAGATAAAGTGAAACTGAAATTTTCCCCATTTCCATGTTCCTCCTTTTAGAATTAATCAGAAGAATGATTAAGCTGGCTGCTTTTTTAAGATAGGCTGTGTTAAAGCTCAATATTGATTTCTTCACTAGTTGATTGGAGTGGAAGGTGGAGACTCCGGCGGGATTAGCGGGACAGGTGAGACCCCACAAGAGCGATAGCGATGAAGAGGCTCACCGCCCGCCCCGCGGAAAGCGAATACCTGCAACGGAAATCAACACTAGCGTTTAACAGAGCCTTAAGATAAAGTCAATTTACCGCCCCCTAACTTTACAAAAGGTAAGTTATAAAACAAAAGTAAAATATAACTTACCAGTTGTCAAGTTATATTTTACTGATTTGTTGATTATAGTTGACTTCAGTAAGACGAATTCTTACCATATAAGCAATAGAGTTGATATAGGATGGTGGAAAAAGAAATGGGCGAAATACGCAATGCTGAACGGACACGCAGAAAGATTCTCGATGCTGCCAGAGAGGAGTTTTTTGAGAAAGGGTACAGTGGGGCAAGGATAGAATCGGTTGCAAAGAGAGCCGGACTGAATAAACAATTAATTTACCATTATTTTAAGGGGAAAGACCATCTTATTAATGAGACCATTGACGACTTTGCCACGTCATTGCCCTCAGGCAATCTCATCCTGCCGGCAAATCCCGTGGAAATTGCCGAATTTCGGTACAACGTCAATGTGGAGCATTTAATGGACTTCTTGAAATTCACAGCATGGGAAGCAGTCGATAATGTGCCGGAAAACAGTAATGGTGAAGAACGGAGAAAAAAGGTGCTCCAGTCTTACGTTGAGGATATGAGGTCCAAGCAGGAGATGGGATTGGTGCCGGATGAGCTGGATCCCGCCCTGATCACGTTGATGATTTCCAGCCTGACGGTTTATCCGCTCCTTTACGGAAATGTTACCAGGATGATAACAGGCCTTTCTCCTGAGGATCCCGGGTTTGACGAAAAGTGGACGGCATTTCTCCGTATGATAAGTGAGCGGATTTTTAAAACAGATCCGGATAAGCCTTGAATTTCATGTCAGCGGAGTCTTTCACCCGGTGACTTGAAGAGGGTGCTTATTAGCCAATAGCTGCAGTTAAACACTACATGAAGGAGTGAAGATGATGAACATTGATTTAAGGGAACAGTTAAAAGCTTTAGAGGAAAGCCATTTAACTCTCGAAAATCGTAGATCTCCTGAAGCGCTGGGTAAAATACTTGCTGATGATTTTTTCGAAATAGGGAGTTCAGGCAGAATGATCTATAAAGCAGAGTGCATTAACGATGGTGTTTCGCTTGACGAATTGGAGCTTTATGATTTTGAAATTCATTCTCTCGCTCCTGCTGCGGTTTTAACCACTTATTACATACATAACAAAACAAAAAAACGAAACACGCTCCGAAGCTCTATTTGGAAATTCCGTGATGGAAGATGGCAGCTTTATTTCCATCAGGGAACTCCAACCGATAAAGACGTTTCGGATGTGGAAGATAACTAAACATGTCGGGTTTCAGTAAAAAACGGCGGCTTTCATGGAAGGAAAAGCAAAGGCTCAGAGGTGCGTAAAGCCTTTTTGTGTTGAAAGAAGATGGGCGGTCCTTCAGTTTTGTAACCCGGTCCATAGTTAGGAACCAGATTTTTCATCTGGGAACTTGCTCTTTCCTGCTTTCCAAATCAAATAACTGAAAACTGTTGCCAATAGGATCGGGAACCAGGAAGAACCCGCTTCAATAGTGGTTTTTTCTGGAGATGCATCTTTGGAGTAGTAGACCAATAGCCAATCGATACTGTACACTTTACCGATTATGAAAAAGATGAACAACGTTAGAAAGAATCCCAGAATAGACAAGGTATACGGCAGGAACTTCATTAATCCTCCACTTCCTTTTTCCTTTTCTTTTTTATCCGGATGTTTTCATAGTTTCCGCTTCAGCTGGGTTGCGGTTAATTTCATAACGTTTGAACTTTCTCATTGCTGCTATTCCCAATATAGGCCCGGCAGCAAGGATCATAAATACCCATTCCCAGCCGATCAGTTTTTGAATGACCGGAATGAGATTAATAGAACCGATCGTAATGAGAAAGCCGACGGACATCTGGAAAGTCAGGGCTGTCCCGACGTATTCAATTTCAGCAAATTCGGAAACGGCAGCTGAAAATTGGGCGGAATCTGCAATGACCGACATGCCCCAGATGAACGAAAGGGCAAGCGTAAGCCAGATTGATTGGCCAAAAGTGAGGCCAATCAGCAAAGCGCATATTGAACTTATTGCCATGGCAATAATGGTCAGCCGGGCCCGGCCGATTTTGTCCGCGGCAAACCCTCCTAAAATAGCACCGAAAGCCCCGGCAATCCCGATTGAAATGAAAGAGGCAAGTGCAGCGAACCACGGGCTGGCATCGGCCTGTGCTGAAAAACTCGCTGCCAGGAAAACCGGCAGCCACGTCCACATCGCATACAGCTCCCACATGTGACCGAAATAACCATAGTTTGCGAGCATCACCGGCTTGTTGGCAACAACTCTTTTTAAGAGCTTGAAAGAAAATGGCGTTTTGCCGGCTGCATTCGGGGCATCAGCGAGCAGCCAATAGGCAATTCCTGATGCCAGCAATGCGAGCAGGGAACTCATCAAGATGACCAGCTTCCAGTTGACGGCAGAGAAAAACAGGATGATGAAGTGGGGGAGAGATGAGCCAAGTGTAAGTGATGCAATCAGAATGCCGATGGCAAGGCCCCGTTTTTTAGGAAACCATTGCGATAGAAGTTTTACCGCTGTAGGATAGACTCCCGCCAGTGAAACACCTGTCAGAATGCGGAGGGTGATGCCGATGAAGGCATTGCCGGTGAAAATGAGCAAGCCATTCAATATGGCGCCCGTCAACGCTGAAACCGCAAACACTTTCCGGGTGTTGAAACGGTCGGCGATTCCGAAATACGAGCTTGCCAAAGCCCCGGCCACAAAGCCGATTGGTACCGATGCCGACACCCATGCCTCGGTCCTGGCACTCAGGTTCCACGCTTCTCTCAGTTCAGGAATGAGAACGGATGCGCTGAACCAGAGGCTGAGGGCGAAAAGCTCGGCTGCGGCGATGAGGGAGAGGGCGGTCCATTTGGTTGGTTTCAATCTTTACACTCCTTTTAGCTGATAGGAGAAAATTACTTTTAACAAGTATGTTTAAAATTACTGAGTATTCAGTCTATAAATTGTATCTTATCATAAATGGATGATTTTGGGTTAGCAGTTTTAAGGCGGAAGCAAGGTTCTCATCTATGATATAATGAGGACCTCTTTTACATACATAAGTAGGAAGGAAAGGAGGGGCAGCATGAAGGCCTACATATTTTTAATCCTCGTCATGCTGATGTTTTCCGGAAATCTGATTGTGGGAAAAGCGATAAGCGAGCTTCCGCCTTTCATGATCGCTTTCTTCAGGGTTTTTATCGCTTTTCTCGTCATGCTGCCTGTCGGAATCGGGCAATGGCAGCGGAATCGCGCTGTTTTCAGACAGGAATGGAAGCCGTTTCTCGGTCTGGCTGTGACAGGGATCGCTCTATTTAACGCTTTGATTTATATGGCGCTTCGTTATACGTCTTCAACAAATGTGGCGATCGTCGAGACGACGACTCCCGTTTTTACAATCGGCCTTGGTATCCTATTCTTGAAGGAGCGGCTGACGGCACTGCAAAGTTTTGGGGTTGCTCTTTCCCTGGCAGGCGCCGTATGGGTGATCAGCGGAGGGTCTTTAGAAGCGCTCGTCAATTTTTCTTTCAATCGGGGAGACATGATCATGGTGACGGCAGTGCTGGTCTGGTCGGTGTATTCTGTTCTGGTGAAGCGGCATAATCATAAGTTCCCGATGTATGGAGGGCTTGTGGGCATGCTTGGTATTGCGGTTGTGACCCTGTTTCCGTTTGCGCTTTATGAATGGATCCGGTACTCACCGCAGGTTTTCAATATGCCTGTAGCAATGGGGCTTTTATATCTCGGAATCTTTCCATCTGTCATCGCGCTTCTATTATACAATCATGCCGTCAGTGAAATCGGCCCGTCGACGGCATCGGTGTTTTTTAATCTTCTGCCGGTCTTCACCATGGCAGGTGCTGTATTGCTGCTGGATGAAACGGTGAAAAGTGCCCAGCTTATCGGCGGAGCGCTGGTCATCGGCGGGGTTTATCTGACAACAAGAAAAAAACGGTCCAAAAGCCAATATGGCGAGTCGCCCGTTTCCGCCAATGAGTCGAACTGACTGACAGTTGCCGGTCGAATGTAATGTGTAAAGAGCCTGGATGATTCCAGGTTTTTTCTGTCCCTAACCAGTTTGTTTACAGGCAAAGTTGGGCAAAATGGATGCCGACTACATCAAAGGAGGTCCATCCATGAAAAAAACATTTTTACTTGCTTTCCTGTTCGTTACACTTGCTTTTGCAGCAGCGTGCACGCCACAAGCTGAAAGGAAAGGCAGCGATAGGATCGAGTCCGGCAGCCCGGAAATGCCTGATCAAGTGACTGACGAAGAATCAGCTGAAGTTGCTTCGAGTTTGGGTGAGGGGGAGAACAGCACTAACTGGGCACAGGAAATTGATACTATCATCTCCAGTGTGAAAGAGTTGAAAGCGGCTGCGTCCGAATCACCGGAAAAAGTTAAAGAACTAGGCGAAAAGCTTCACGAAGACTGGGAAGTGATTGAAGAAGAAGTTGAAGAAAAGTATCCGGATGACTACAAAAACATCGAAGACAGCCTCTATCCGCTGATCGGCGAGGCGAACAAAGATCAGCCGGACATGAACAAAATAACAGGACTTTCTGATGAGGTCATTACTAAGCTGGAAGCATTCAAGAAAAAAATAGCTTCCCGCTAAAAGCCTGAATCCTGCTGTGTGATGCAGCGGGATTCAGGCTTTTTTTTGAATAGACCCGTGCTTTTTTCCCGGTTGAAATTGTGACCTTAGTTATCGTTTGCCTGCCCGAAGAGCTGGGAAGTATGAAGGCGAAACCCTTTAAAGGAGGCTCATTCATGAAAAAGTATCCTCTACTGATCGCGCTGCTTCTTGCTCTCGGTGTTGCCGTTGCCGGCTGTAACACTGCTGAAGAAGAAAAAGGCGGTACTGAAGACCAGGCAGCCAATGAAACTGCAGAAGAAAAAGAGGCTGAGACGGAAGAGAAGACGGAAGAAGAACCCGCTGAAGAGAAGCAGGCTGAACAACCTTCCGGTAATGGAGAAAATGTGGAGTCAGGCAACCTGGAGGACGGCGTCCAGAACGTCCGGGCGTCAGTTGAAGAACTGGGTGCAGCTGTAACAACCTCCCCCGAACGAATCAAAGAACAGGGAGAAACGGTTGAAAAGGAATGGGACGCAATTGAAAAACAGGTAGAGGAAAAATATCCGGATGAGTACGCAAAGATTGAAGAAGGTCTGTATCCGTTAATCGATGAGACAAAGAAGGACAGCCCTGACAGCAAGAAAATAACAACATTGGTGGAGGAGACGTCGAAGAAGCTGAAGGAGTTTCAGGAGAAAGTCGGCGGAGCAGAGTGAGGTGTTTAAGGTGCCTGACCCCCGGTGCGT